>JAJFTU010000381.1 GCA_021372775.1 bacterium
CTACCGCGGCGACGCGGCCGTACTGGCGAGCCTGCCCACGGGCGCGCCGGCCTGCCCGGTCTACGACGGAACGGCGACGACCACGGGATCGATCCTCTCCGGCGCGCCGGGCGCGGGGAACGCCGAGTGGTATCTCGTCGCCGGCTACAACGCGCAGGGCGAAGGCTCGCTCGGGCGCGGCGCCTCGACGGCGCGCGCGATCCACGACGCGGCTTCGTGCCCTTGAGGCGCGCCGTAGACGAAGCAAGGACGGTGGCGATCACCGGGGCGGCGGGGAACCTGGGAAGTCTGCCGGCTCGTCGCCTCGCGACGCGCGACTGTCGGCTGCGGCCGATGTTCCATCCGCGTCCGCCGAGGTCGCGACGGCGCCCCGCGAGGGGCACGGCTTCGAAATAGTGATGGCGAGATCGAGCCCTTCAATTCCGGATCTAGTTGAGAAAAGTAACGCTCGGCGTTACTTTCGTCGTGTGGATCCGTGAATAAGGCCGTGAACATCGCCGCCTACATCGACGATCTCGCCGCCGCGGGGCGCTACCACTTCACGACCGAGGAGGCCGCGGCCGCTTCGGGTTCGTCGTGCGTCGCCGTGCGCGCGGCTCTTCGTCGGCTTCGCGCGGCGGGACGCGTCGCGGCGCCTTTTCGGGGCTTCCACGTCGTCGTCCCGCCGGAGTACCGCGCGCTCGGATGCCTGCCGGCGGAGCAGTTCGTGCCCCAACTCATGGCGCACCTCGGCCTGACCTACTACGCCGGCCTTCTTTCCGCAGCGAGCCTGTACGGCGCGGCGCACCAGGCGGCGATGGTCTTCCAGACGGTGGTGGCGACGAGCCGCGCGGAGATTCGCTGCGGCCGCGTGCGCGTCGAGTTCGTGGCGCGCGGCAACGTCGGCGAAGTTCCCACCGTGCAGCGGAACACGTTGCGCGGCGTCCTGCAGGTCGCGACGCCGGAGGCGACGGCTTTCGACCTCGTCGGGTACTCGTCGCGCGCAGGCGGACTCTCGAACGTCGCCACCGTCCTCGCCGACCTCGCCGAGCGGCTCGACGCGGGGAAGCTGCTCGCCGAAGCGGAACACGCTCCGCTCCCCTGGTCGCAGCGTTTGGGATACCTGCTGGAGCGCGCCGGCGCCGCGGGCGTCGCCGCGCCCTTGGCCGAACGCGTCGCGTCGTTGGCGAAGGAGTACGCGCCGCTGCGGCCGGGACGAACCGTCGTCGGCGCGGCGCGCGACCGACGCTGGCGGCTGCTCGTCAACGAAGCGGTCGAGCCGGAATCGTGATCCCGTTCGACTACATCACCGAGTGGCGCTCGCAGGCCCCGTGGACGGCCGACGCGCAGGTCGAGCAAGACCTCGTCGTCTCGCGCGCCCTCGCCGCCATATTCGGCGATCCCGCGGCGTCAAGGCGTCTGGCTTTCCGCGGCGGGACCGCGCTCTACAAGCTCTATGTGCGGCCGCCGACGCGGTACTCCGAAGACATCGATTTGGTCCAGGTCGCGGCGGAGCCGGTCGGCGACCTGCTCGACGCAGTTCGGCAAGCGCTCGATCCGTGGCTCGGGACGCCGCGTCGCATCGTCAAGGGCGGCGGGGTGACGCTCGTCTACCGCGCGGAGTCCGAGGCGCGGCCGCCGACGCCGCTGCGCCTCAAGGTCGAGGTCAACACGCGCGAGCACTTCTCCGTGTTTGGCTTCGAAGAAAGGGACTTCGCCGTGCGCTCGCGGTGGTTCTCCGGCGACGCGCGGATCACGACCTACTGCCTGGACGGGCTCCTCGGCACGAAGCTGCGCGCGCTGTACCAACGAAAGAAGGGCCGCGATCTGTTCGATCTCTTTGTCGCCGGCCGAAACCCGGGCGTTTCGCCGGCGCGGGTCGTCGAGTGCTTCGGACGCTACCTTGAGCGGACCGGTCTGCGGGTCACGCGTGCCGAGTTCGAAATGAACCTGCGGGAGAAGCTGGCCGACGGCGCATTCATCGGGGACATCGCGCCGCTCGTCGCGCCGGACTTCGCATGGAGCGTCGAGGAGGCGGCTCGCTATGTCCAGAGCCAGATCGTCCCCCTGATTCCGGGCGAGCCGTGGCGGGGCGGGGAATAGCGCAAGAGACGGGGCCTACTTCTTGCGCTTCGACGACGTCCGCTTGTTGTCCGCCTTCTTCTCGGGCACGGTCACTTCGAGGTGGATCTGGCTGCGGGCGTCTGCAAGAGCCCTCGCGATCTCCTTGGCGCGGGTGTGCGTCGCGGACGACTCCTTCTTCACGTCCAGCGTCTCTTCGAGCCGGCTGATCGTCTCGCGCAGGTTCTCGATCGCGTCGCGCGCCGCCTGCATATCCTCGGCGGCCGCCGGCGCAGGCAGCCCGTTGCGGGCGAGTTCGTCGCCGAGAAGGGCGCGGAGCGTGTCGTAGATCGCGACGGGGCAGTGGATCGTCCCGAGCATGTCCTTCGACCCGACGAAGCCCCAGAGCATGCGGTGGCTCTCGTCGCGCGCGGTGACCCGCACGCCGCCCTGCAGCGGCTCGAACACAACCTCCGCCGCGATGCGCCGATTCGGCGAGATGTCGGCGGACTCGACGTCGGTGCCCGCAAGCGCGACCTGCTGGTCGAACGTCTTGTCGAACAGCACCCCTTGCTCAGCCATCGTTCTCGCTCCCATCTCTGCCCGCGCCGACGACCGTGGTTTCGAGCAACGCGCGAAACTCCCGCTCGCAAACGATCCGGATCGGTCTCCCCGCGGCGATCAGATCCTCGGCGCGCCGTTGCTTCGTGCTCTTCTCGACGTTCCCGAAATCGGCGGCGTTGCGGGCGCCGACGACGAGGATCGTCGTCTTCCGCGTGACCGACGCCCCGACGTCGCACCCGGCCGCCGCCGCGAGGTCGGCCGCGTCCGCGCGCGACATCGTCAGTTCGCCGGTAAAGACGACGGTCTCCCCTCCGAGCCGTCCGCCCGCGACCCCCGACCGCTTTTCGGCGCCGTGGCCGACCGCGCAGCCGCACCACCGGCTACGGCTCGACACGGCGGGCGGTCCGGCCGGCGGACTCGCTGGCTCCGCCCAGTCGGCGAGCGTGATCCGACCCTCCCGCGCGGCGCGAACGGCGATCTGGCCCGCCGCCCAGGCGTCCTCGGCCGCGTCGTGGTGCTCGAAGCGGATTCCCAAGCGCGAAGCGAGGTTCCCGAGGTTGTACCCGCGCGCTCCCAAGTCGGGCCAGACGCGCCGCGCCAACTTCACCGAGTCGACCCAGCGGCACGCAATCTGCGCCAGGCCGTAACGCTCGCACGCCCCGCCGACGGCCGAACTGTCGAACGTGGAGTGAGCCACGACGAGCTGGCCGCCGATCATCGAGGAGACGTCCCCGTAGACCTCGGGCCATGTCGGCGCCCCGCGGACGGCTTCCGCGTCGATCCCGTGGATCGCGGTCGCCTCCGGCCGGAAGAGATCTTCGGGATCGATCAGCGACTTCCAGCAGAGCTCGGCGACGCCCGAGCGAAACGCGACGATGCCCAACTGGCAGATGCGCGATCGGTCGAAGTTGGCCGTCTCGACGTCGAGCGCGAAGAAATCCATGTTCCCCCCGGGACTCGAACACCCGCGAGAGGTCATCATAGCGCCGCGTCCCGAATTCCCAAGCCGCCTCGGCGAAGCCGCGTCGCGCGCCGGTGCGCGACGGCGACAGGAACGCGCCCGGCCTTCGCGCTCCGGCGGGGCCGGAAGCGGACGGCCGCCGCGGCCTAAGATGTGACGAGCGGATGCGCAACGCGCGACGCACGAACGGATCGACGCGCCGCGAGGGAGGCCAGCGCCGATGATCAGCGGATTCCCGCACGAGTTCGGTCCCCCGAATCCGGAAGCCGTCGAGCGGATGCTCGGCGAGGGGCTGACGCGCTGGAAGGCGCTCGCGGCGGCGCTTGAAGAGGCGGCCGGCGCGCGCGGCAGCTGGAAGTCGTATGGGCCGAAGTACGGCTGGCGGCTCGACTTCCGCCGGAAGTCGGGGCCGCTCGCCGGCCTCTATCCGACGCCGGAAGGTCCGCTGCTCGGGATCAATCTCGTCCGGAAGGAATGGGCGCCGGCCTTCGACCTGCCGCTTGGTCCGCGGGCGAAGGCTGTTCTCGAATCGTCGGAGCCGCTGAAGGACGGGCGCTTCCTCCTGCTGCTCGTCGCCGACGAGCGGACGGCGCGGGACGCCGGGGCGCTGATCGGGCTGAAGGCCGACCGCAGGTAGACCGCGGGCGCGTGGCGCGTTTTGCATGCGCGTTGGCGCGTCGTGCAAGTGCGGTTCGGGAAGGCCGCGGCTAGCCTCTCCACTGTTCGCGGCGCGGCGGCGCAGGCCGGCCGACGCCGCGATGCGGAGGCTCGCGATGAACTTCACCTACTACATGCCGACCCGGATCCTCTTCGGCGCCGGACAGCTGAACCGACTTCATGAACAGAAGCTCCCCGGCCGCAAGGCGCTGATCGTCGTCTCGGCGGGGAAGAGCGTCCGCGCCAACGGCTACCTCGCGCGCGTGGAGAAGGAGCTCGACCTCGCCGGCGCGGAGCGCGTCGTCTTCGACAAGATCGTCGCCAACCCGATCAAGAAGCACGTCATGCAGGGCGCCGCGCTCGCCCGCGAGCTGGGGTGCGACTTCGTGGTCGGCCTCGGCGGCGGGAGCAGCATCGACGCGGCGAAGGCGATCGCCGTGATGGCGCGGAACGACGGCGACTACTGGGACTACGTCTCCGGCGGCACGG
>JAJFTU010000382.1 GCA_021372775.1 bacterium
TCGACGGACACGCGCCCTATCGTCCCAACGCGAGAAACGACACAGCGACCGCGGAACGAGGCCGCGGCGCGCGGCGAAACAAGACGCACGAACCATCCAACACGGACCATCCCCCAGCAGCCAACCGGCAAGGCGCGCAACTGAACACGACAGCGCGTCGGGCGTGCGGGGGCGGCGGCGCAGCCGTTGCCCCGAGGCGGAGCCGCCGCCCCCGCCGCACGACGCGCATCCCGCGAAACGCGCGGGCAGTACGCAGACACCACGCGCGTCCCGCGAAACGCGCGGGCAGTACGCAGACACCACGCGCATCCCGCGGGACACGCGCGCAATACGCCAGCGGAACCCGCGGCCAAGTCCGCCCCGACGGAACGGCGCCCGTCTCAAGCGGCGTCGCCCGTCTCCGACGTCCGCGGAAACATCACCAACACCAGCGCCGCCGCGAGCGCGCCGGCAAGACCCGGCTCGAGCCCCGGCGGGAGCTGCGCCCGCATCAGCTCGAGAGACAGATCGACCGCGCCGCCGACGAGCATCGAGGCCGCCACGCCGCGGCCGGAGGCGCGGCGCCAGAGCAGCCCGATCGTCATCGCGGGCAACAGCGCCGCGGTGAAGAACCCCCAGCCGAGGATGCCGAGCAAGGCCACCGTCCGCGCGCTCTGCGCCCCGAGCAGCGTCCCCGCCGCGGCGACGACGACCGTCGCCGCGCGCGCCGCACCCACGCCGCGCGGCGCGCCGCCGCACGACTCCGGCAGGTCGCGCGTCAACGCCGCCGCCGCGAGGTTGAGCAGCGACGACGCGCTCGACATAAGCGCCGCCAGCACGCCGACCCCCGCCAGCAGCACCGCCCACGGCCCGAGAAACTCCATCGTGCGCGGCGCCAGGTCGTCCGGCCCGCCGAGCGCGATCTTCCCTTGCGCCGCGAGCGCCGAGCCGCCGATGCCGACGCCGATCCAGACCGTGAGCGTCAGCACCAGCGCGAGGGTCAGCACGCCGGGCAGCCGCCGCAGCTGCTCGCCGGAACGCAGGAAGAAGAACTTCTGCACGTAGCGCGGCTGCGCGCAGACGCCGACGCAGAAGAGCGCGTAGAAGCCGAACGCCTTCGCCGGCGCCGCGGCCCCGAACGACCCGAGGAGCTGCGGCCGCGCCGTCTCCAGCGCGGCGACCGCGCCCGCCGGCCCGCCCGCCGCCGCCAGCGCCGCCGCGGCGATCGCCACGGCGACGAGGGCCATCACGCCCCCCTGCACCGCGTCGGCCAGCAGCCCCGCGCGCATCCCGCCGAGCGACGTGTAGAGCGTCGTCGCCAGCATCAGCGCGACGGCGCACCAGAGCCCCGGCACGCCGAGGAAGATCTCCCCCAAGACGAACGCCGCGCGCGCGTCCACGGCGAGCGAGGCCACGCCGCCGACGACGATCACCAGCGCCGCCGCGACGCGCACGGCGCGCCCGCCGAGCTTCCGCTGCAGCAGCTCGGGGATCGTCACCGCCTTCGTGCGCGCGACGAGCTCCACGACCGGCTCGCCGACCGCCCAGCACTGCAGCGCGCCGGTCAGCGGCGCCGAGATGATGATCCAGAGCGAGCCGGCGCCGATCGCCAAGAAGAGCCCCGGCCCGCCGACGAAGGTGAACGGCGAGAGCGCCGCCGCCGTCCCCGCGATCCCGACGAGCCACGCCCCGGCGCGCCGCCCGGCGACGAAGTACTCCGCCGCGTCGCGCGCCCGCCGCGCCCCCCACCAAGCGACGAGCGCCGCGAGAAGCAGCACCGCGACGAGGACGATCATCGGCGCGGCCCCTTGAACGTCCGCGCGTAGAGCCACGGCACGATCGGCAGCGGCAGCGCGAAGAGGACGATCAGCACGAAGCCGAGACCGCCGAGCGGCTCGCCGCGCAGCGCCAGCGCGCCGAGGAGCCCGCCGACCAGCCAGATTGCGACGAGCGCCAGCGCGATCTTCAGCCCGCGCGACGGCCGCCGCGCGAGCGCGGCCGCGCAAAGCGCGAGCGACGCGGCCGCGACGAAGAGAGCCGCGGTCCACGGCCAGACGATCCCGCAGGCGAAGAGCGCGGCGAGCGCGACGACCGCGGGGCGCACGAGGCGGTCGAAGAGCGAGGCGGGTTCGGCGGCCATGCGCGGGAGTGTAGCCCGAAGCCCCGCGCGGCGCGGGCCCGTTTGAAGCGACAGAGGCGGCGGCGCGCGGCGCCGGCTCGTACAGTATCGGCGTATGGTCGAATCGCTCCCGCTTCCGCCGCGCCGTCGCTACGGCGTCCTCGTCGCCATCGGCTCGTGCTCGTTCATGGCCGCGCTCGACGGGAGCATCGTCAACACGATCATGCCGATCCTCTCGCGCGACTTCCGCGCCCCGCTCCACGACGTGCAGTGGGTCTCGACGACCTTCCTGCTCGTCGTCGCCGGGCTGATGCTGACGTTCGGGCGGATGGGCGACATCTACGGCCACAAGCGGGTCTACCAGTCCGGCTTCGGCCTCTTCGTCCTCGCCTCCGGCCTCTGCGGACTCGCCGGCTCGCTCCCCGCGCTCGTCGCGGCGCGCGGGCTGCAGGCGGTCGGCTCGGCGATGATCCTCTCCAACTCGCCGGCGATCCTCACCAAGAGCTTTCCGCCGGAGCAGCGCGGACAGGCGCTCGGCATGCAGGCCAGCATGACCTATCTCGGCCTGACGCTCGGCCCCTCGCTCGGCGGCTTCCTCGCGCAGACGTTCTCCTGGCGCGCCGTCTTCCTCGTCAACCTCCCCGTCGGCGCCGCGGCCTGGACGCTCGGCTGGGCGCTCGTCCCGCGCGACGCGTCGCCGCCGAAGCGGGAGCGGTTCGACCTGTCCGGCGCGGCGCTCTACGTCGTCGCGATGGTCGCGCTGCTCCTCGCCCTCGCCCAAGGGCACGAGTGGGGCTGGGGCGCGCCGCCGACCGTCGCGCTGCTCGCCGGCGCCGGCGCCTTCCTCGCCTCGTTCCTTTGGCGCGAGAGCCGGGCCGCGGCGCCGATGCTCGACCTCGGGCTCTTCCGCTCGCGCGTCTTCGCCGGCTCGGTCGGCGCGGCGGTGACCAACTACCTCTGCGTGACCGTCGTCTCGTTCATGCTGCCGTTCTACCTGATCCAGTCGCGCGGCCTGCCGCCGGCGCGCGCCGGCCTGCTCCTCTCAGCGCAGCCGATCGTGATGGCCGTCGTCGCCCCGCTCGCCGGGACGCTCTCCGACCGGATCGGCACGCGCCTCCCGACGGCGCTCGGGATGGCGCTGCTCGGCCTCGGCCTCGCCGGCCTCTCCGCGGTGGACGCCGCGACGCCGCTGGCGCACATCGGCTGGCTGCTGACGGTCGTCGGCCTCGGCACGGGAATCTTCATCGCGCCGAACAACAGCGCGCGGATGGGCGCGGCGCCGCGCGGGCGGCAGGGGGTCGCGGCGGCGACGCTCGCCACGGCGCGCCAGACGGGGATGATGCTCGGCGTCGCGCAGTCGGGCGCCGTCTTCTCGACCGTCGCGGCGCGCGCCGCGAACGCCGGCCTCGCCGACGCCGCCTACCGCGGCGTCGAGGCGGCGTTCGTCGCCGGGGTCGTCGTCGCCGCCTTGGGCGTTCTCGCCTCCGCGCTGCGCGGCGACGCCGCGCGTCCCTGACGCGGCGCCGAGCTGCCGCCACGCGTGGTTTTGGCGGCGAGCGGCCGCGTTCGTTGCGGGATCGCTCAAGCGGAAAGACGAACGCCCATCCAAGCGACGAACAGGACAGCGGCGACGCCGTGAACGGACGCGTCGGCGAGAATCAGCCGCCGCGAGACGGGACGTTTCTTGACGCAGAAGTGCAGTCGGAAGAGGAGTTCAGCGATCACGCCGACGAACAAGGGCACGGCCAAGGGGTTCAGCCGCGCTCCCGCCAGGTCGCCGCGCCACAGCGCGCCGAAGTCCCTCGTCAGCCCGCAGAGCGGGCAAGGCCGCCCCGCCAAGACGGCGAACGGGCAGCGCCACAGCGAAGGGAACCACGCCTCGAAATAGCCGGAGATGAAGGGCAGCAGCAGGGCGTAGACCAACAGCCCCGCCGCCGCCCAGTTGACGGCCCGGTAGCGACCGGCGGCTTCCGTCAATGCGCGGAAGTGGCCGCTGCGGCCGCCGCGGCGAACAGACTCGTCCAAGCCACGATCAGGAGAAGGGCGACGCCGTTCAACACGACGCCCGCAATCCCGATGCCCTTCGGCTGTTCCTTCTTTGCCTTCAGGGCGACATCGACGACGCCAAGCACCAAACCAATGAGGGCGGGCAACGCGGCGAGGTAATTACAGAAGGGAACGAATCCCAAGATCGCCGCCACGATGCCGATCACCATCGACGCAACACCCACTCGTCCTCCCCTCCTGGGCCCCTGGCCCAGGCGACAACTCGTACTCGGCTGGAGGCGTTCCCGCCCCAACCGAATGTCCGTATCCCTTGTCACCCCCAAGGGCGCGAATCGAAGAACGCGATCCGCACTATGCGACTCGCGGAATTTGAGTCAACTCTTGCCGCCGAGTCAAGAGCCGCGCCGTCAATCTTCGGCGAGGGCGCAGCGACGAGCGACGAGAAGCCTCGCCGCCGTCGCGCGCCGCGCCCCTTACTCGCCGCGCGACGGCGGCAAGCCCCAAAAAGCGACGCGCGGGGCGTTGACCGGATTCACCGTTTCCGCCGATCATGCCCCGTCTTCTGAACAATTCTCTGAACAAGGAGGAAGGTCATGGAAGAAACGGGGTCCCAAGCCGCGGCGACGGGCATCGCGATGGCGGCGATGTTTGGCTATTTCGTGGTCTCGCTCGTTCTCTATCTCTATTTCTCGTTCTGCCTGATGACGATCGCCCGCAAGACCGGCCACACCGACGACTGGATGGCGTGGGTGCCGATCGTCAACATCTACTACGCCTGCATCGTCGCCGGGAAGCCGGGATGGTGGACGATCCTGTTCTTCATCCCCTGCGTCAACATCATCATGGGGATCCTCGTCTGGATGGCGATCGCCGAGAAGCGGAACAAGCCGTCGTGGTGGGGCATCCTGATCATCGTCCCCTGCGTCAATCTCATCGTTCCAGGCTATCTCGCCTTCAGCGACTGATCCACCAGCGGGCCGCCCACCAGAGGAGCAGCCCGCAGAGGGCGATCGTCGTCGCCCGGTTCCACCACTGATCCCAGCGGATCGTCCACGCGGCGGCGTGGCCTCCAAGCCGCGCCGCCCGCGAGGGCAGCGCCGCCAGCGCCATCAGCGCGGCGAGCGAGCCGAACGGATGCTGGGCGTACGAGGCGGCCAAGCGCCCGTGCAGCAGCAGCGTCACCGAGCGGGTCATGCCGCAGGCCGCGCACGGCCGGCCGGTCAACGCCGAGAACCAGCAGACGCCGGGCAGGTCGAAGCCGAACAGCGAGAGACGCCACGTCGTTCCCTCGGCCGCCGGCGCGATCAGCGCGCCCAAGACGAACATCCCCGCGACGAGGCCGACGACCGTCCAGTCCGAACGCCGTTGCCGCGCTTCGCCGTCGCCCGCGGACATCAGGCACCCCGCCGCGCGACGACGATCCGCGCGCGGTCGAAGCGGTCGCGGAGCACCGCGACGTCGCGCCACGCAGGCGCCAGTTCCGCGGCGACGACCGCCGTCTGCGCCGGCGCCATCTCCAGCAGCAGCCAGCCGTCCGCGGCGAGCCGCGCCGGCGCCTCGGCGCAGAGCCGCCGGATCAGCGCGAGGCCGCCGTCCTCGGCGACGAGCGCGAGGCGCGGGTCGTGGTCGCGCACCTCCGGCTGCAGCTCCGGCCACTCCTCCGGCGCGACGTACGGCAGGTTGGCGACGACGACGTCGAACCCCGCGCCGGGGGCGAGCGCCCCGAGCAGGTCGCCGCGCGCGAGGCGCACGCGGTCTTTCAGCCCCAGCGCGTCGCGGTTCTCGCGGCAGAGCGCGAGCGCGTCGGCCGAGACGTCGATCGCGAGGACGCGCGCCGCGGGATGGCTCGCCGCGAGGGCGAGCGCCACCGCCCCCGTCCCCGTCCCGACGTCCGCGGCCAGCGCCGCGCGCCCGCGCGGCAGCCGCTCCCGCGCGGCGAGCGCCAGCTCCTCCGTCTCCGGACGCGGCACGAGCGCGCGCCGATCGACCTTCAGTTCGAGCTCGAGGAACGGCCAGTGGCCGACGAGATGCTGCAGCGGCTCGCGCGCCGCGCGCCGCGCGACGAGCGCGGCGAAGCGCGTCTCGACGTCCGGGGAAAGCGGCTCGCGCGAGCGCGCGAGGAGCGCACCGCGGCCGAGACCGAGCAGCTCGCCGAGCAGGATCTCCGCCTGCTCGCGCGGCGCCTCGCAGCCGGCGCGCTCCAGCGCCGACGCGGCCGCGCGCAGCGCCGCCCCGAGCGAGCCCGGAGGCGGCCCGGCGCTCACGCTTCGTTCTTGAGCCGCTCGGCCTGCTCCGCCGTCGCCAGGGCGTCGATCAACTCGTCGAGGTCGCCGAGCATCACGGCGTCCAGGCGGTGCAGCGTGAAGCCGATGCGGTGGTCGGTGACGCGGTTCTGCGGGAAGTTGTAGGTGCGGACCTTCTCCGAGCGGTCGCCGCTGCCGACCATCGACTTGCGGGCGGCCGCCTCCTGCGCGTGCTGCTCGGAGAGCATCTTGTCGAGCACGCGCGAGCGGAGCACCTTCAGCGCCTTGGCCTTGTTCTTGTGCCACGACTTCTCGTCCTGGCACTGCACGACGATCCCGGTGGCGAGGTGCGTGATCCGCACGGCGGAGGCCGTCTTGTTGACGTGCTGCCCGCCGGGGCCGGAGGCGCAGAACGTGTCGAGGCGGATGTCCTTCTCCTCGTCGATGACGAGGTCGACGTCCTCCGCCTCGGGGAGCACGGCGACCGTCGCCGCGGAGGTGTGGATCCGCCCCTGCGCCTCGGTCTCCGGCACGCGCTGCACGCGGTGCACGCCCGACTCGAACTTGAGCCGCGAGAAGGCGCCCTTGCCGGCGATGTTGGCCACCGCCTCCTTCACGCCGCCGATCTCGCTCTCCGACAGGTCCACGACGTCGAAGCGCCAGCCGCGGGCCTCGGCGTAGCGTTGGTACATCCGGAACAGCTCGGCCGCGAAGAGGCTCGCCTCGCCGCCGCCGGTGCCGGCCCGGACCTCGAGGATCACGTTCTTCTCGTCGTTTGGGTCGCGCGGCAGGAGCAGCGCGGTGATCGTCCGCTCCAGCTCCTCCGCCCGCGCCTCGAGCGACCGCGCCTCGTCGCGCGCCATCGCGCGCAGTTCCTCGTCCTGCTCGTCGCGCGCCAACTGCCGTGCGTCGTCGAGCTGGGCCTCGGCGGCGCGCCAGGCGCGCATCGAGTCCACGACCGGCTCGAGCTCGGCGAACCGCTGCGCGAGCTCGCGGTAGGCGGAGGCGTTGGCGGCGACCGCGGGGTCGGCCATCCGGTCGGAAACGTCGCGGAACTCGGTCTCGATCCCCTCGAGCCGGCCCCTCAGCAGTTGTGCGTCGCTCACAGCACGACCGACGCCGCGCCGCCTTCGAGTTCGGCCGCGCGGTGGAAGGCGGCGAGCGCGACTTGGACCATGCCGTCGTCGGGCTCGCCGGTCGTCAGGCGCTGGAGCCAAAGCCCCGGCGCGACCAGCGCCCGCCCCGCGGCGCCGCCGCGGCGGGCCGAGAAGCGAAGCAGTTCGTAGGAAAGGCCGACGACGAGCGGCAGCAGCGCGAGCCGCGCCAGCCCCTTCCCCCACGCCGGCCAGGCCGAGGGGACGCAGCAGAAGACGAGGATCGAGACGACCATCACGAACAGCAGGAACGACGTCCCGCAGCGCGGATGGAGCACGGAGAAGCCCTGCGCGTGCTCGACGTCCAGCGGGACCTTCGCCTCGAAGGCGTGGACGACCTTGTGCTCGGCGCCGTGGTAGCGGAAGAGGCGGCCGATGTCCTTGACCATCCGGATCGCCGCGATGTAGCCGAGGAAGAAGACGCCGCGCAGCGCGCCGTCGATCAGGTTGTAGGCGATCCCGCCGCCGATCCCCGGGAAGAGGCGCTTGAGCCCTTCGGTCAGCGCCAGCGGCAGGGCGAAGAAGAGCGCCACGCCGACGAGGAGCGCGCCGAGCACGCTGATCCAGAGCGCGGCGCCGGTCTTGGCGGACGACGCGCCGGCCTGTTCTTCGGGGAGCGCCTGCTCCGCGGAGAAGTTCAGCGCGCGCAGACCGATCCCCAGCGACTGGAAAAGGGTCGAGACGCCGCGCAGGAACGGCAGCCGCAGCAGGCGGCGCCGCGCCGACCAGGAGGGGGCTCGCTCGGAGAGATAGACAATCTCCCCGTCAGGCCTTCGCACGGCGACCGCGAAGGCCTGCGGGGAGCGCATCATCACCCCTTCGAGCACCGCCTGGCCGCCCAGGAGGACGTTCTCCTGGGCCGCGAGGAACAGCGGCAGGAGGCGCATCGGGCGGGGCTCGCGGGCGCTCAGGCCCGGCCCTTCTGGCGCCGCTCGGCCTTCTTGTCCACGCCGGCGTAGCGGCGCTGGAAGCGCTCGACGCGGCCGGCGGTGTCCACCAGCTTCTGCTTGCCGGTGAAGAACGGGTGGCACTCCGAGCAGAGTTCGACGCGCAGTTCCTTGCGCACGCTGCGGGTGGTGTAGGTGTGGCCGCAGGCGCAGATCACGGTGCAGTCCGAGTATTCAGGATGGATTCCAGGCTTCATGGCGTTTCCCTTTCGCGGGCGGACCCTTCCCGCCGGATCCCGGCGAGGGCCGGTCGTCCGCGCAACCGGGGGATTGTAGCGGCGCCTTCCCGTTTCCACCAACCGCGGGCGGACAGTTGTATCCTTTTGTAGCGCCTCGTCCCGGATCCGGGCCGTCGGCCCGGGCCGCGGGGCCTCGTCGCAATCGGGGAGGTTTGCGATGAAATTGTCCGTCGCCGCCCGTTTCGCTGCCGTCTTGGCCGTGTCGCTTCTGGCCGTTGCCGCCGCGCCGTCCAACAACGCCGCCCCGCAGGCCTCCGACCCGAACCGGCCGGAGGGCGCGCAGCAGGCGACGCTCGAGGTCTCCGCCGACAAGCTGTTCGACCCGGCGGCGGCCGATCCGCAGAGCGGGACCGTGGACGTCACGTTCCCGGAGCACCTCTGCGACCAGGCGACGCTGGTCGTCCTCCGCTTCCGCCCGGTCAAGAACGTCGGGGACGGCCGGCCGGGGTTCAGCGTCCGGGCCTCGGTCTTCGTCAACGCCGGCGACGCGCGCGCGGTCGAGCTGCGGCTGACGCTGCTCCGCGGGACCGACGAGGTCGGCGGGGGCTCGATCCCCTGGTTCCGCGCCGACGCGAACGACATCAGCTCGAAGACCGGCGTCATGGGGCTCAACGCGAAGGACCTCGCCGCGGGCCAAGGGCTGAAGCTCAAGGTGCTGCTGTTCGTCCGGCCGCTCGTGCCCTGAGCCGTCGCCGCGCCGCTTGCCCGCCCCGCCCGGCGATGCGATAAGTTCCGCCGGCAAGGAGACTTCTATGCGCATCGCCCCGCTCGTGCTTGCGCTTTCCGTCGTCGCGGCCGCCGGCTGCAGCTTCAGCGTCGAGGACCGCACCCCCAAACGCCGTCCCGCGCCGCGCGCCGAGGGGAGCGCCGAAACCGCAGCGCCGGCGCCCCGCGCGCCGATCGCGACGCCGATCCCCGAGGGGCTCAGCCCCGAGGAGCGGCGCGACATCGAGGTCTTCCGCCGGGCGCAGGGGGCGGTGGTCAACATCACGAGCATGGCCACGCGGCGGGACTTCTTCACGCTCGACGTGATGCAGATCCCGCAGGGGATGGGCTCCGGGTTCGTCTGGGACCAGGCGGGGCACGTCGTCACCAACTTCCACGTGATCGAGAACGCCGACCACCTGACGGTGACCCTCTCCGATCGTTCGGAGTGGGACGCCGAGGTGGTGGGGGCGACGCCGGACAAGGACCTCGCCGTGCTGCGGATCAAGGCGCCGTCCGCGCGCCTCGTGCCGCTGGCGGTCGGCGAGTCGCGCAACCTGCTCGTCGGGCAGCGGGTCCTCGCGCTCGGCAATCCGTTCGGGCTCGACCACACGCTGACGGTCGGCGTGGTCAGCGCGCTGGGGCGCGAGCTGCAGTCGCCGTCGGGGCGGACGATCCGCGACGTCATCCAGACCGACGCCGCGATCAACCCGGGCAACTCGGGCGGGCCGCTGCTCGATTCGTCGGGACGGCTGATCGGGGTGAACACGGCGATCTACAGCCCGACCGGCGCTTCGTCGGGGATCGGGTTCGCGGTGCCGGTGGACACGGTGAAGCGGCTCGTGCCGCAGCTCATCCAAAAGGGCCACGCGACGCAGCCGGGGATCGGGGTGCGGACGATCTCCGACCAGGCGGCGCGCGAGAACGGCGTCGAGGGGATCGTGGTCCTCGACGTCTCGCGCGGCGGGCCGGCGGCGCAGGCCGGGATTCAGGGGATTCAGCGGGTGCGGGGCGGCTACCAGATCGGCGACGTGATCGTCGCGGTGGACGGGCGGCGCGTCTCGAAGCTCGAGGAGATGCTGGACGCGTTCGAGTCGGCGGGGGTCGGGGCGTCGGTGACGCTGACGGTGCAGCGGGACGGCCGCCGGCGGGACGTGCGGGTTTCGTTGGCGGATGTGCGGTAAGGCCCGCGCGGTTTCGCGGGCGTAGGACCCGCGCGGTCCGCTGCAGTAATGCCCGCGGGTTTCGCTGCGGTAATGCCCGCGCGGTCCGCGGGTCGCGCGTCGTGCGGCGGGGGCGGCGGCTCCGCCACGGGGCAACGGCTGCGCCGCCGCCCCCGCGCGCCCGACGTGCTGTCGTGTTTGGTTGCGCGACCTGTTGATTGTCCGCAGGGGGGCGGTCCTTCTTGGATGGTCCGTGCGTCTTGTTTCGCCGCGCGCCGCGGCCTTGGACCGCGCTCGTCTTCGGCGACTTGGCGTTGCGGCGTTAGGGCGCGTGCGTCTTGAGGGTCGCGCGTCGCGCGGCGGGGGGGCGGCGGCTCCGCCGCCGGGGCCAAGGCTACGCCGCCGCCCCCCGCCGCTCGACCCGCTCGTCGTTTTTGGTTTCGCGCTTTGATGGACGCCGTTGCGGCGACGGGCGTGTAGGGGCGGCTGGCGCGCCACGACGATCGTCGGAACAACGGCGCCTCCACCGCGCCTGCCGCCCGACGTGATTCACGCGAAACGTTGCCTTGCGTCGCAAGGGCGCGCGGGAATGGCGTCGCGGCGTCAGGCGGCCATGCTGTCGAGGAACTCGGCGTTGGTCGTCGAGCGGCGGAGGCGGTCGAGGAGGAGCTCCATCGCCTCGACGGAGTTCATTTGGTCGAGCGCCTTGCGGAGAACCCAAATGCGGCGGAGCTGGCTCTCCGACATCAGCAGCTCTTCCTTGCGGGTCCCGGAGCGGGCGACGTCCATCGCCGGGTAGATCCGCCGGTCGGCCAGCTCGCGGTCGAGGTGGATCTCCATGTTCCCCGTTCCCTTGAACTCCTCGTAGATCACTTCGTCCATCCGCGAGCCGGTGTCCACCAGCGCCGTGGCGAGAATCGTCAGCGAGCCGCCTTCCTCCACCTTGCGCGCCGTGCCGAAGAACTTCTTCGGCCGGCTGAGCGCCGCGGCGTCGATCCCGCCGGAGAGGATCTTCCCCGTCGTCGGCTGGATCGCGTTGTAGGCCCGCGCGAGGCGCGTGATCGAGTCGAGCAGGATCACGACGTCCTTCCCCAGCTCGACCATCCGCTTCGCCCGCTCGAGCACCATCTCCGCCACCTGCACGTGGCGGCTCGCCGGCTCGTCGAACGTCGAGGAGATCACCTCGCCGCGCACCGTGCGCTGCATGTCGGTGACTTCCTCCGGCCGCTCGTCGATCAGCAGGACCATCAGCGTGACGTCGGGGTGGTTCTCGGCGACCGCGTGCGCGATCGTCTGGAGGAACATCGTCTTGCCGGTGCGCGGCGG
>JAJFTU010000383.1 GCA_021372775.1 bacterium
GCGCGCTGGCTGCCGGGACTGCGGCACGGTTCGGCCGGCGACGTGCGCGCCGCGGCGGCGGCGGCCCTCGCCGCGGCGGCCGCCCTCGGCGCCGACGACGATCTGCGCGCGGCTCTCGTGCACGCCGCGACGACGTGCCCGGAGCGGGCGGCGGAGAGGGCGGAGCGGGTCGCGCTGCCGTCCCGCGCGCGGCGCGCGCTGCTCGAGGGGATGGCGCAGTCGCGCCGTCTGGAACGGCTGCTGCGCGAGGCTGCGGACGACGCGGCGCTCGTGCGCGCGGCGTTCCGCGCGGCGCCGGGAACGCTGCTCTGCGCCGCGGCGTTCGCCGGGGCGGCGTCGCTGGAGCGCGCGGCGCGGGCGCGGCGGCTGATCGACGCGCATCCGCCGCTGCTCGCGGCGCGTGAACTGATCGATCTCGGCGTACCGGCGGGGCCGGAGCTGCAGGATTGGCTGGCGCGTCTGGCGGGGGAGCGGGCCGCGGGCCGCGTCGCCGATCGCGCGGCGGCGGTGGCGCTGATTCTCGATCGACGACCGACTTGATTCGCGCGCAATCCTGCCTTTCTCGACGAAAGGCAAGGTTGCGCGGAAATTGGGTCGGGCGGCAGGCGCGGTGGAATCTTGAGCGGGGACACGAGAATCGGAGCGCGCCAGCCGCCCCTACGGCAAACGGTGACGGGCGCGCCTCGCGGCGCGCCCGTATGTCATTCGAAGATTTTGTCGAGGCTCTGATACGCGGTGTGGACGTTTTCGAAGGCGGCCTTGACGGCGTCGTCCTTCGGGGCGGAGCAGCTCTTGGCGAGGCCGTCCACGGCGGCGACGAGGCCCGCGCGGGCCTGGTCGTAGGCGGCCTGCTTCGGCGCCTGGCGCTGGGAGAGCTTCGCGCCGGCGAGCGCGGCGGCCCGCTCCTTCAGCGTGGGCGCGGCGGCGCAGAGCGCCTTGACGTCGTTCTTCGGCAGCGACTCGTGATAGAGCGAGTAGAGCGCGGAGTGAAAGACGTCGAGCTCCTTCACCGCCGGACGCACGATCCGCACCAGCCCTTCGTAGCGGGCGTGCAGCTTCTCGGCGGCCGCGAGCAGCTTCTGGCCGTCGCGGGCCGCGGCCGCGGCGTCGTACTCCGCGGCGGCTTCCTTGAACGCCGCGATCCCCGTGTCCCACGCCGAACGCCGCTCGCGCAGCATCCCCGGGAGTTCGGCCTTCGCGATCGCCGCGACGCCGGCGCGGACGTCGGGGGCGTACTTCACGAGCAGGTCCACGTCCTTGGCGGGCCAAGCCTGATGCCAGATCGGGAAGATGACTTCGTGGAACGAGCCGAGGGCGGGAACGTCGGACGACGGTTCGGACGCGAAGGCGCCGAACGCGGCGGCGGCGGCGACGAGCAAGGCGATCGTGACGCGGCGCATGAATTCTCCTCTTCGGGCGGGACGCCTAATCCTAACCCGCAATACGCGAAACCGTAGGGGAGGCTGGCGCGCCCCGACGATCGTCGGACCGCTCAAGTCTCCTCCGCGCCTGCCTCCCGACGCCCAATACGCGAAACATTGCCTTGCGTTTCGCGGGCAAGGATTCGCGTACCCCTCAGCGCAAGAGCGTCAGGAGCTGGTGGAGCGCGTAGTTGGCGGCGAGGTCCATCAGCGTCGGGCGGTCGACGTTCAGCGAGAGCTTCCGCGTCTCGGTCCGCTCCGGCGTCGAGGCCGCGACGTAGACGAGGCCGACCGGCTTCGTCGGCGTGCCGCCGTCGGGACCGGCGACGCCGGTCGTGGCGACCGCGCAATCGGCGCCGATCGCCCGCCGCGCCCCTTCGGCCATCGCCGCGGCGCACTCCGCGCTGACCGCGCCGTGCCGCGCGAGAATCTCCGCGGGCACGCCGAGCAGCCGCTCCTTGACCTCGTTGGCGTAGGCCTCGATTCCCCCGCGGAAGTAGCGCGACGCCCCGGGCACCGAGACGATCTTCCGCGCCGCCGAACCTCCGGTGCACGATTCCGCGGCGGCGAGCGACCACCCGCGCGCCAGCAGCTTCTCCGCGAGCACCTCTTCCGCGAGACGCCCGTCGAGGCTCACGAGGTACGGCCCGAGGCCGGCGCTCAACGCGGCGCGCGCCTCGTCGGCGAGCGCGTCGGCGTTTTCGGCGGGCGGGGCGGTGATCGTGAAGGTGATCTTGAGCACGCCGGACATCGGCAGGATCGAGACGGCGACGCCCGGTCGCTCGTACCACGGCAGCAGCGTCGGCTCGGCGTCCGCCTCCGGCAGGCCGGTGGCGACCGCGTGGACGACGCGCACGAGCGGCCGGTTCGGGAAGCGGCGCGCGAGCCGCGGCGCGAGCTCCTCCGCGAACATCGCCGAGAATTCGCGCGGCGGGCCGGGGAGCAGCGCGACGACCTTGCCGCCCTGCTCGACGAGCGAGCCGCAGGCCAGGCCGCGCGGGTTGGGCAGCATCTCCGCCCCTTCGACGATCAGCGCCTGGCGGCGGTTGATCGCCGAGAACGGTCGTCCGCGCGAGACGAGCCGCTGTTCCAGCGCGGCGGCCCACGTCGGATCCTCGACGACGCCCCGGCCGAGCGCGAGCGCCGCGCCGTCGCGCGTCAGGTCGTCGCCGGTCGGGCCGAGGCCGCCGGAGAAGATCAGGATGTCGGCCATCGCGAGGGCGGCCTTCGCCGCCGCGGCGATCGAGGTCGTCGTGTCCTCGACGCGCGCGTTGAAGACGAGCGGAATGCCGAGTTCGGCGAGCCCTTGCCTGGCGACCGGCCCGTCCGCGTCCCGGCGGTCGGGATCGAGCATTTCGGAACCGACGACGATCAACGCTGCGGTGGCCATGGCGTCCTCCGGAGCGCCGACGATAGCCCGCGCCTTCGCCCGCGGCCAGCGCGGTAGAATCGGCGCATGGACTTGGCGTTCGAGCGGACGATCCAGGCGTTGGAACGGCGCGCGGCCGTTCTCGCCGCGGCGGCGGAGCGCGATCCGGCGGCGGCCGCGGAGCTCGTCTCCGCGCGCGCCGCGCTCGACGCCGAGCGGGCGCGGGTCTTCGCCGCGCTCACGCCGATCGAGCGGCTCGCGCTGGCGCGCCACCCGCGCCGTCCGTATCCGCTCGACTACGTCGCCGCGCTCGTGGAGCGGTTCGTCGAGCTGCACGGCGACCGCCGCGAGGCCGACGACCCCGCCGTCGCGGCCGGCTTCGGCGTCTTCCGCTCGCGCCCCGTCGCGGTGATCGCGCTGCAGAAGGGGCGGAGCGTGCGCGAGAAGGTGCAGCGCAACTTCGGCCGGCCGCGCCCCGCGGG
>JAJFTU010000384.1 GCA_021372775.1 bacterium
AACGCGGATTGAGACGTTGACGAGCGCGGTCAGCTTGCAGAGCCCAACGGGCTCGTCATCGATGAAGCCGCGCACGAACGCGGATTGAGACTCAGCGCCCGGATTCCGTGGCTTCCGTGAGACGCTTGACGTCATCGATGAAGCCGCGCACGAACGCGGATTGAGACTCCCGCGCCGTACATAACCGGCATGAGCGAAATCGTGTCATCGATGAAGCCGCGCACGAACGCGGATTGAGACAACGGCGGCCGGATCCACATGACGACGTTCCAGTCGTCGTCATCGATGAAGCCGCGCACGAACGCGGATTGAGACCAGAGGCTTTCGCCGCCCAGGCCGCTTCGCCATGCCCCTGTCATCGATGAAGCCGCGCACGAACGCGGATTGAGACGTGGTGGCCGAGGGAGGCCACGCTCCCCTCGACCATGAGTCATCGATGAAGCCGCGCACGAACGCGGATTGAGACGCGAAGGCCAGCAGGCCCTTGCCGGTGGCGATGGAGGCGTCATCGATGAAGCCGCGCACGAACGCGGATTGAGACTTGCCGCCGAACCGGATCGCGCCGCCCACGGCCTTCGTCATCGATGAAGCCGCGCACGAACGCGGATTGAGACCGGGACTCACGGCCGTAGCAGTCGAGGTTCCCGGCCTCGGTCATCGATGAAGCCGCGCACGAACGCGGATTGAGACTTACGTTGGGACCGCCTTCTCGGCGGAGGCGGTCTTCGGTCATCGATGAAGCCGCGCACGAACGCGGATTGAGACGCCGGGCCGTCGTACGCCTGCTTCCGGCCTTTGCCCAGTCATCGATGAAGCCGCGCACGAACGCGGATTGAGACACCCGCGCGGCGCGCACGACGCGGAGGGCGGCGGCGAGTCATCGATGAAGCCGCGCACGAACGCGGACTGAGGCGCCCGCTTCCGTCACCGACGGGCGCGGCAAAGGGAGAGGCATGAAGAACCGAGACATTCGGAAGGAGGCTGCGCGGAGCGGCCTCCTCGACATCGACACGGCGCTCGAGAACGGCTCGAAGTACATCAGCTGGTTCGGCGAGTTCTTCGAGATCGCGCTGAAGCTCGAGCGCACGACGGAGGCGTGGCGGATCTCGCATCCGAAGGAGACCGCCGAACTGGAGGCGCGGCAGGAGACGCTCTACAGGAGCGTGATCGCGATGGGCCGGGACGGCTACGGCGCGTGCTGCGAGCGAATCTGCGAGTTCATCGACATGTGCGAGAGCGGCGGGGCGGTCGACGAGGCGACAGCCAACCTCTACTTCAGGGCGCTGGAGTTCATCGACGAGAACGACAGGGTGGGAAAGTTGATGGACGCCGGCGATCCCGCCAAGGGGGCATGACATGGACGTGTTCGAGGAGTCATCGATGAAGCCGCGCAAGAACGCGGAGTGAGACATCTCACCGTCGATGAGCTGGAGCACGGCGAGTTGCCATCGATGCGGCCGCGCGTCAACACCGACTGAGGCGGTTCGCTGCCGACCACGCGTTTCACGCGGTCGATTTGGAGCCGCGCGCGCCGCGATCCCCCACCGGATTTCAACGTGACCTGCGCGAGGCCGCCCCGCGCAGGGCCGACGGCGGGACCGCAGGGGCGGAGCCGCGGAGCGGCCATTTAGAGCCCGCCGTTACGATCGTCCGCGACCGCGGCGCCGCCGCCGCGACACGCCCGAACGAATTCCGACCGAAAGGAGCGAACCAGAGTGAAGCCCAACACGCTCGTCAGCACCGTCGGCACCAGCCTGCTGAATCCTTTCAAGAACACGCCGCTCGAGGGCGCGGCGCCGGCGGAACTCGCGGAGGAGCTGCGCCGCAAGGATCCCGCCGACCGCACGTGCGGCGCCGAGATCAACTCCGTCGCGGACATGCGCGCGCGCGGCCTCGTCGCCGGGGACGCGAAGCTCCATTTCTGCGTCTCGGACACGCCGAGCGGCCGCCGCGTGGGCGCGGTGCTGGCCGAGTACTTCGGCCGTGAGGGCGCGATCTGCGAGGTCCACGCCATCGAAGGGCTGCGCGACGACGACACGCGGCTCTTCAAGACCGTCGGCCTGCGCAACCTGGCGCGCAAGCTCGGCGAGCTCGTCCGGCGGGCGGGCGACGCCCGGTTCGTCGCGATCAACGCGACGGGCGGCTTCAAGGCCCAGATCGCGGTCGCGGTGCTGATCGGCCAGGCGCTCGGGGTGGCCGTGCACTACAAGTTCGAGCTGTTCCCGGAGATCATCGAATTCCCGCCGATGCCGGTCTCGTTCGACTTCGAGCTGCTCGGCCGCTTCGCGGACGACCTCTGCGCCTTCGAAGACGGCGAAGTCGTCGCGCGGCGCGAGGAGGACGTCGAGCCGGCGCTGCGCGTGCTGCTGGAGGAGGTCCCGAACGAGGACGGCCGGTCGCTGTGGGCGCTGGCGCCGATCGGCCAGATCTACCTCGAGGGCTTCCGCCTGCGCCACCCCGCGGCCAGAAGCCTCCCGCCGAACGCCGACGCGCCGGCCGAGGTCCGCCTGCGCGACGACCACTTCCCCGACGGCTTCCGCGAGTACCTCGAGCGGGTCTGCCGCGAGAATCGGTTCGTCACCCGCTGCCACACCATCCCGTACGAGGGGCAGCGGGCGATCCGCGACCGGAGCTTCCGCGTCCGCGACGGCGAGATCGTGGCCGAGTACGTGGACCGCAGCGGCTTCGGCGCGCGGGCGGCGATGCTGACGACGGCGAAGCGCCCCGTCGAGCTGGCCGTCGCCGCGCAGTTCCTCAACGAGCGGTACGGTCGGAGCTGACGACCCGCGCGATCGCTTCCTCCAGCCGCGCGCGCGCGGCCCGTTCGGCGCGCGCCGCGGCGCAGAGGGGGCACTCGGGGCCGTCGAGTCGGCCGTGCCGCGGGCAGTCGTAGGCGAGCGGCGCGCCGCAGTCCGGACAGACCAGCGGCCCGGCCTCGCGCGGGCCGGTCGCCCCGCAGCGCCGGCAGCGCAGGAGGGCGCGCCCCTCGGGCTCCGTCATTCTCCGCGCTCCCGTTCCACGGCGACATCCGAGGCGAAGGCGGCGTCGTCGTCGGAGACGGCCGTCGCGGAAATGTCCGAGGCGGCGGCGTCCGAGGCGTTCGTGGCGGCGGCGGCGGCGCCTCCGTCGTCGGCCGCGGCGCCCGCGGAGTCTTTCGCGCCGCCGAACAGACGTTCCACCGCCGCGTCCGGCACGGCGACCGGGAAGACGTCGATCGCCTCCCCCGCTCGCCAGCGCGCGACGACCGGACGCCGCGCGAACGCGCCGAAGAGCTCGCGGTCGAGCCGCCGGCTCAAGGCGTTGACGCCGACGATCGGGTTCGTGCGGTAGCGCTCGTAGAGGCAGAAGCGCCCCTCGAAGTGGTCGTGGCCGCGCAGCATCCGCCCGAGGGGGATCCCGAGGCGGCCGGAGGCCAAGGCGCAGAACTCGGCGAAGTCCTCGCAGCCGAACTCCGCCCCGCGCATCGCGCGCGAGGGCAGGCGTCGCCGCGCGCGCTCGCTGGCCCGGCACCAGACGAAGTCGTTGCGGCAGAGCGCGTCGTCCAGGTCGCGGGGCGTCGCCAGGCCGTCCCAGAGATCGCGCTGCGGCACGCCGCCGTGCGCCGCGAGCGTTCCGTCGGGCAGGAAGAGGGCGCGCGGCGCGCGGGCGATCAGCCGGACATAGGCGCGCCCCGCGGCGACGACGGCCTCGTCCTCCCCCATCCGGTCGAGATCGTCGGCCAAGTCCCCGGGCTCGACGTCCGACGCGAACGTCCCCGTCGCCTCGTCGTAGGAGAGGGCGACGTCGTGGTTGCCGGCGAGCAGCGCGTATCGGTCGGGCGCGTCGCCCAGCAGTTCCATCGCCCGAAGCATCGTGTCGTAGGAGAGGGCACCGTCGTCGATCAGGTCGCCGAGCAGCAGGACGACGTGCGGCCGGTCGCCCGCCGCGCGCTCGATCGCCGCGGCGCAGCACTCGAGGGCCAAGAGGTCGCCGTGGATGTCCCCGATCGCCCAGATCTCGCGGTTCCGCAGCGCCTCGCCGCCGCGCAGCACGAGGCCGCCCGGCGCGACCGGCTCCGCGAACGGCGCCAGCGCGAGGCGTCCGTCCGCGGCGTCCGCGTCGAGCCGCGCCGCGATCTCCGCGGCCCGCCGCCGCCGTTCCGCGCGCGTCTCTTCATCCAGCGCCAAGGCGACGGCCTCGGGCGGCACGTCGAGCGCCTCCTGCAGCGCGCCGCCAAGGGTGCATACGGCCACCGGCGAGGGAACAGGAACGACGCCCGGAGCGACGACCGCCATCGTCGCGGCGGGCGCATCCACCGGAGGACTTGGGAGATTGTTCTCCGCTCCCGACAGCGCTGCTGAATCCATCGTCGCGACGGACGCGTCAGCCTCCACGACAGGCAAAGCCTCCGCCCCCGCTGCATCCGTAGCGGCAATTGACGACGCGCCGCGCGGCTGCGCCGGCGCAGATGCCCCATCCGCTTCCGCCCTCAGCGGAAGCTCCTCCGCACGCGACGAAGCAACATGGCGCG
The DNA here is from genome assembly GCA_021372775.1 of bacterium. Taxonomy (NCBI): domain Bacteria; species bacterium. The sequence continues at coordinate 4,511 of JAJFTU010000384.1, forward strand.
CCACTCGAGCCAGCGCGCGGCGAGCGACGGCAGCGGCACGCGCCCTCACGCCGATTCCCCCGTGCGATGTCTCGCCGCGGGGTGGCACGGGGATCTCCCCCGAAGTATCAATTGACGCGCGTCTGTACCGTGAGGCGTTCGCCGCCGTCCTGTTCTGAATTTCCGGCCGGCGGCACGCATCCAAGAAAGCGACGAACGCCGCGAATTCCTGATTCGATGCGGGAGTCGGCCGTTTCTCGTCCGAGAGCGGTGCTGCACCCGCTGCGCCTTCTGGTATGGCGCTGTAGATCCGCATGTAGGCCGTCTCGCGATCGCAGTCCGTCGCGACGCCAGCGACCTTGTCGATCGCACTTCGGAGAGCGGCGCCGCCGTCGTCCTGTCGGGGGCCGCGCTTCGCCACGCTCCGGCGCACGCCCTTCCTCGGGGCCGGCTGAGCGTAGCAACGATTCAGGTTGAGCACGCGAAGCGCCGCCCACAGGGCGCTGCCCTCTTCGAGCGGACTCCAGCGGCTCGCGCAGACGACCTGCGCGAATTCGAAAAACGTCGTCCACCGTCTGTCCTCACTCACGCTCATCGGGCTCACCCGCGCTTCGTCGGCGCGCTGTGGCGGCCGGTCCGCTCGATCCGCACCTCCAACGCCAGACGGTCGCTCTTGAGCGCAATGACGTCGCCGTCCTGAATCGGCGTCGGGGTGTCGGAGAGCGGCGCGCCGTTGAGGAACGAGCGGTTGCGGGGGGCGGACGGCGAGAACGCGACCCATCCCCCGCTCGACTCGCGCCACTCGACGCGGAACTGTTCGTCGGACGCGAACTTGGCGTCCTCGCCGCAGAACCCGGCGAGGAGCCCGCGCCCGATCGGCGCGCCGACGCTCGCCGTGATCCGCCGTTCCTGCCCGGTCGCCCTCGAGCGGAGCACGAGCACGCCGACGTCCCAGAAGCCGCAGTCGCGGCAGGGAGCGGTCGGCGCGTAGCCGGAACCGCCGCAGCGCGGGCAGTCAGGCATCGACGGTCTCCCCGATCTCCACGCGCATCGGGAGCTTCTTGATCGCGCGCTTCTCGTCGCCCACGGAGATCTCGTCGTCCGGGTGCAGCTCCTCGGTCCCGTCCAGCGTCTTGCCGTTGAGGAGCGTCGCGTGTCTCGCCGACGAATCCGGCTCGAGGAACCATTTCTCGCCGTGCCGGATCAGCCGGCACTGCACCGAGGACCAGCAGCGCGCGTCGTCGCCCGCGCCCAGGAGCCGGCCTTGGCCGAGCGTGGTGTCGATCGTCGCCGTGATCACGACGACGTCGGCGCCGCCGTCGCGCCGCATCACCAGCCGCAGCGGCACGTTCCCGCCCAGATGCGGCGGCGCGTCGGGCGCGGGCGGCCGCGGCGGCGGAAGCGGGCGCGGCGCGGGAATCGAGATCGGCCGTCCGAGGAGCGCCGCGTGCAGATCGGCCGCCGTCGGCCGCGCCGCCGGGGTCGGGTCGAGCGCCGCGAAGAGCGCCGCCTCGAGCCGCTCGGTCGCGCCGTCGGCGTCCGGGATGCGCTCGAGCAGTTTCGGATGAACGGCGTGGGCGCGGACGGCCGTCGCATAGTTCTTCGGGTCGTCCGCCGCGTAGGGATGCCCGCCCCGCGCCAGGATCTCGCAGACGATCAGCGCTGCGGTGAAGACGTCCGACGCCTCCGTCGGCACGGCGCCCGACAGGTGCTCGGGCGAGAGGTAGTTCGCCGTGCCGACGTAGTTGTTGCCCGGATCGTCGTGCCACGGCGCCTTGACGTCCGAAAGGACGGTGAAATCCATGTCGATCAGCTTGACGCGGTAGCCGGCCTCGATCGACGCATCCTCGAGCAGCTCGATGTTCGGCGGCTTGAGGTCCGTATGCACGATCTTCTGCGCGTGCAGGACGGCCAGACCCTTGAGGAAGACGCGGGCCCAGGTAAGCCGCCGCGCCCACGACGCGACCGACGGGTCCCGACGCGCCACATCCAGTACCGTGTCGAGATCCTTGCCGGCATCCAGGAACTCGAACGCCTGGAAGTAGCACGGGCCGCCGGAGTCGGCCTCGAAGAACTTGATCATCTCGTAGCAGTAGCGGCTCGCGTCCGACGACTGGATGCGCCGCCGCATCTCCGCCTGATACGCGATGTAGCCCTTGTACCACGGCGTCAAGGACGTCGGCACCTTGTACTGCTTGAGGAAGACGCGGCGTCCCGTCTTGTCGGTCGCGCGGAACGGCGTCGCAAAGTAGCCGCCGCCGAGACGCGCCTCGACCGTGAAGTCGTCGATCGTTTGTCCTTCGCGCAGATTTCGAGCCATGCCCTTCTCCTAACGCTGCTGCCGGGCGTTCACCGGCAAGCTCGCGGGACCCCACGACGCCTGTCCGAAGAGCCCGCGCCGCACTTCGGCGCGCTGCCCGACCTGCATCCGCGAGGCCGACACCGACTTCCCGATCCCCGCCAGCACGCGGCTGAAGTCCACCGTCGCCAGGCCGTCGCCGACCTTGCCGCAGACCTCGTATTCGCTCCGCTCCACCGTCGCCAGCTGGTCGAACGCCGCCGACTCCGGCCCGACGAGGAAGAGCATCACCCGCAGATCGCGGATCTTCTGGATCACGTCGGGCATCCGCTCCATCTGCTCCTTGACGCACAGCCCGTCCTCGAGCGGCTCGTCGGTGAGCATGACGACCACGCGATGGCACGTCGCGGCGTCGCGCCACGGGAAGTCGAGGCAGGTGTCGAGCGCGAACAGCGGCGCCTCGTCGCCGATCACCTCGATCCGCCCGATCGCCTGCGCGAACTCGGCGGCGTCGTTGGTGAAGAGCCGCCCCTGCTGGCCGAGGTAGAGCTGGTCGATCACGCACTCGTTGAACGCCGACGACATGCCGACGACGGCGCCGCCGCGCGGCTTTCCGGCCGCGTAGTGGGCGACGAAGTCGAAGCGCAGGTCCCACTGCCGCTGGCCGTCCGCGCCGAGCCCCCGCACGAAGTCGGCGATGTGGGCCTTGACCGCCTCGAGGCAGGGCAGCATCGATCCCGAGCGGTCGAGGCAGAAGACGACGTCGGCCACGCCGCGCGCGCTCACTGGACCGGCTCCAGGTCGGCCACGGCGCTGCCCGACACGGTGCGGGCAAGCTGCGAGAGGACCGTGCGGAAGTTCTCCTGGTCCGCCGTGTACTGCGCCAGCGCGTCCTGCGGGTTGGCGCCGGGGATCGGCTCGTACTCCACCCGCTGGATCTGCGACAGCTCGTCGTAGCACTTCATGTCCGGGGCGAAGACGTTGAGCATGATGCGCGCGTTCTCGATCGCGTTGCGCACGTCGTCGAACGTCCCGCCGACCACGCCCTTGCGCAGCAGCGTCGGCTTGTAGCTGGCGTCGGTGAAGACGACCACGACGCGCGCCGCCTCGGAGCGCCGGCGCCACGCGTCCGGCCGCTCCTCGTCCTTCGGCGTCTCCGGCATCGTCGCCACGACGTGCAGGGCGTCGAGCAGCGTCTCCGGCTCGTCGCCGCCGCCGGCCGCCTCCAACGCCGCGAGCTGGGCCTTGAGCTCGGCCGCGTCCCGCACGAACACGTTGTCCACGAGCGGCACGGCGTCCACCTCGTAGTCGCGGAACCCCACGACCTTCCCGCGCCAGTCCTTCACCGGCCGCGCGTTGTTGGCGTCGCCCGCCGTCAACGAGTCGATGAAGACGCCGATGTTCTCCTTGAGCGCGGAGATGCAGGGCGCCATGCTGCCCGTCGCGTCGATCAAGAAGACCAGATCCACCACGCCTTTGACCTTGTCCCGCTGTCCCGTCATATCCTCTTCCTCCGATTCAGAGACGAGCCGCCGCGCCTTCGCTGACAGGCTCCGCGGCCGCGTCCGCCGTCGCCGCATCCGGCCAGCCCAGCCACTCCCCGTAGGCCTTGCCGATCCGCTCCATCACCGCCCCGAGCGGCTCGACGGCCGGCAGCGGATCGCCGTCCTCGCCCTGCGATCCCCCCTCGAGCACGCCGACCGCGCGCGCCGCGGAGCGCTCGCCGGCCGCGCGCAGCGCGCGGCGGGCGGCCTTCCAGCCCGCGCTCGCGCCGGTGCGGCAGCGACGGCGCGTCGCGTCCCACGACTCCGCGGTCACCGCGTCGCGCGCCGTCGCCAGAACCTCGTGGAGTTCGAGGCAATGGCGGCGCGATTCGGGCGCCGTCTTCGCCGCCGGGAGCGGCGTCGCGAACCGCTCCGCGAGATCGCCCAACGCGCCGAGCGCCTCGCCGTCGGAGGGAGCGGCGGCGCGGGCGAGATCGCGCAGGCGCAGCGCGCCGACCTTGACCGTGCGACGGCAACTCTCGCGGACCGCCGTCCGCCGCGCGACGCCGACGGCGAAGGCGGCGAGCCGGGCCTCGGCGAGGTCGGGGCTCGCGAAGGCGACGATCGCCGTGCGGCGCGCGGCGTCTTCGCCGAGCGACGCGCGCTCGAGATCGACCGCGCCCAGCACGTCGAGCGCCGCCGTCAGCCGTCCCGCGCAGCGGAAGAGAACTTCGGCCCTCTTCTCCGCAATCCCCGCGAAGTCCTGGATCATCCGCTCCGTGACGCGCGGCAGCGTTTCCCCGGGGGCGCGCGGCACGGCGAGGAGTTTTCCGAGGACGCGAGAGTGGTGCTTGAGCAGCGTCGCGCTTCGCGTCCTGTCCAGCTCCCGCCGGGCGCTGCGCAGCGCGGCCACATCCTCCGCGGCGATCCCGAGCTCCTGCGCGGCCGCGACGGCCGTGGACAGCGCCCGCTCGCAGGCCAGGCAGGAGTCCGCCAGCGTGGCGGCGGCGCGCCCGAAGAGTTCCGCGCCCTCGTGCGGCAACATCAGCGGCGCCCCGTCGGTTCGACCCGCAGCAGGTCCTTCCGCACCAGGAGCGAGAGGCGCACCGTGCGGTACTTCGCGTACGCGGCGTCGGCGTCGGCCACCCACGGTTCGAGTCGCCCGACCTCGCCGAGACCGACGACCGAGAGCTTCCCCATCGTCATCACGTTGGAGCCCGCGCCGAGGGCCTTCGCCGTGTCGGCCGCGCGCAGCGCCGAGAGCTCGACGTTGTCCCGCGGGTGCGCGGGGCTCGTCAGCGGACGGGGGTCGGCCGTTCCGCGGATCACCAGCGTGAGCGCCGGATCCGCCGCGACGTGCCGCCCCAGCAACTCGGCCGCCCGAACGAGAAGCGCGCGGTCCTCGTCGTGAAGGATCGCCTTGGCCTTGTCGAACGTCGGCGTGCGGCCGCCGACCGCCTCGATCGCGAACTCCGGGCTGTCCGGCAGCAGGTCGCCGAAGCGAACGTCCGACGCGGGGATCGCGGCCCGCAGTTGGTCGAGCAGCGCCTGCGCGCGGGCGCGGGCGAGGCGGTCGAGCGCCTCCTCCGCCCCCTTCACGACCGACTTGAGGCCGGCGTTCTCCGACTCCAGCTCCGCGATCCGCTGCCGCGCCTTCTCCAGATCCGCGCGCGCGTCGCCCGCCTCGGCGCCGGGCGCCGCGGCGGCCCAGAGGACGCCCATCAGCACCATGCCGAAGGCGAAGAGGTCCACCAAGCCGGGCCACGCCGGGTTCTCGTGATCCTCCGAGGAGCGGCGGCGCAGCATCGTCACGCTCCGATCCAGAGGCCGCGCGGCCGCTTCTGCATCGATTCCGCGAGCTGGGCCATCTGTCCCTGCAGGTCGCGGACCGATCCTTGGAACTCGGCGAACGCCCGCGCCGAGACCGCGCCGCGCGAGACATCCCGCAGCGCCGACTCCAGCGACTTGACCGAAGCCGCGAGGGCATCGACGGCCGCGCGTTCGCTCTTCAGCGCGAGACCCTGCGCCTCCGCGGCCGCCGCCTGCGCCGCGCGCGCCGCGGCGACTTCGCCGGAGAGCCCGCGCATCTGCGCCGCGACCGCCTCGCCGGCCCCGCGCGCCGCCGCGTCGAAGCGGGAGGCGGCCTCGGCCAACCCCGCCGCCGCGCCGTCCCGGACGCCCGCGGCCGTCCGGGACTCGATCGACGACGTCGCCTCGCGCAATTGGTCCGGAATCGACTGCGCCACGGCTTCGAGCCGTTCCACGGCCGACTGCGTGCGCTCGGACGACCGCGAAAGCCCGTCCACCGCGTCCCGCAGCGCGTCGCTGCGCAGCGTCTCGCTCAGCCGGACGAGCTCGTCCGACACCCGCGTCATCCCCTCGAAGGCCGGCACGCCCTGCAGGAACGGCTGCGCCAACGACTGCAGCCCCTGGTTCATCCGGTCGGCGAGGCTCTCCACCGCGCCGCCGACCTCGTGGATCGCGGCGAGCGTCGTGCCGTCGGCGCTGCTGTTGAGCGTGACGATCTCCTTGGCCAGTTCGCGGATCCCGCCGGCGAGGCCGCGGACCTCGTCCACCACCTCGTCGAACTTGCGCGTCTGCTCCTCGACCGCCTCGGCCGACCAGTCGCCGAGCTTCTCGCACACCCGGTCGAGCAGCAGGCAGAGCCGGTCGTCCTCCTCGGACGTCTCGCATTCCTCGAGACCGGAGATGACGCGCATTGCCTGGGCCGCAGCGCGTTCAGCGTCTTGGCGGAGCTTCCGATGCGCGGAGAAGAGGCACGCCCCCAGAAGGATCGCGATCGCGTTGACGCAGTAGATCAGGCCGAGATGGGAGACGATCCCGCGCGCATCGACCGCGCTCCCAAAGAGCGTCGGCAGGAACGCCGCGCAGAAGGTCGCCGCCGTGCCGACGAGTCCGCAGAGGATGCTCAGCGTGGAGAGCGCGCGCAGCGCCCGCGCCTGCCCCTCGCCCTGGCTCGCGATGATCTCCGCCGCAATCGGCGCGTTCGCCAGCCGACCCTTCCCCGGCTCGTTCGTCAGGACGACCCCCAACGCCTGCCGTGTCGCCTCGCTCCACGTCTTCATGCCCAACGCGGTGGCGCGATCAAGCTTGTCGATCTGCTTCTTGACCTTGCCCCACTCCTCGACCGACGGCCGCACGATCTCCCGCCCCAGCCGCATCCACGGCCAACCGACGAAGAAGATCCAAAGAAGGACAGTCCCCGCCAAGATGACGATATCGACCGGAGAACCGAATTGACCCATATCTGCATCCCTCCGCTGAGGAGGGGACGCGACCGTCACGCGGCGCTGACACGGCCGCCGCTCGCTCCGCGGACCCGCGCGCAGTTTCCCCTCTCCGGCGCTGTGCCGTCGCAGAGCGGCAGCGCACCGCAGACACCAAAGGACCCCGCGCGACAACGCCGCGCGGGGTCTCTGACGCTTGATCTCAACGAGACGCTAGGACAAGACAATCTTCTTGATTCGGTGGAGGTTGCCGATCTCTTCCACCGACACGCTTTGCACGTTCAACCTTCCCGTCCGTCTGAAGTGCTCCCACGCGTCCGCAAGATACTTGGCCTTCAGTTCTAGCGCATCCGCCGCTATCGCCACGCCGACGTCTTTCCCTTGGTGCTGCGCGGCGATAATGGGCTTGCCTCTATCACGCAGGAAGAGCGTGCAGTTCGCGAAGGTGTTGATCGCACTCGTCGCCTCGAGCGGTTCGTCATCCCCCGCAACGGGCGCCACTGGGCACGAGACGGCACCCGGCACGAACGGTGTCGGGATTACATCCCCAACCGACCGCAACGGCTTCGCGCTGTTCCCCGGCGTGCGGAACCACTCGTGCGACGGGTAGCTGTACACGTTCGAATCAGCAGGACGCCACCACATCATTCGCCGGAAGTCCTCCATTTCCGGACTTGCGTCTTTCTCGATCGCGATCCTCGCCGCGGCCACAGCCGCCGGAAGCGCGTCCAACGGCTTCGTCCGCCCACGATAGAAGCCCGCGGCGTCAAAGACCTCCATCGACGACACCTTCACTTGAACACTGCCCATGCCCTGCGGCTTCCCACGGCCGAGGTGATGCAGCATGCCGTCTTCCAACTGGACTGCGTAGTGCAGCAGGGCCAGTTCCGAATCCGTCAGCCCTTCGAAACGCACGTCGAACGAGAATGTCGAACCGACGCGCACTGGAAAGACCTGAAATGCGTTCGGCCTCGTGGCCGGCACGGTACGAGGCACGACGCTTGTCGGCTGGTGGTGGTAGAACTTCTGTCCGTCGGCTGTTGAATAAAACGCGCTATGCGTGGTCTTCGGACTCCCGCTGTACAGCCAAAACGTGCCTTGAAGCGGACCGGCGTGCACCCGCGTCGCATCGTCGCACCGGACGCGCCCGCGCAGCGCTCGTCCACCGTGCTGCATCCCGAACATGGCGCAGGTGACGCAGACAGCGCCGCTTCTGCACTTTCCCCACGTTCCGTCCGTCGCCGTCTCGCCGATGGAGCAACAGCCGCGCCCGACAAACTCCGCGACCGATCGCACCATCCCCTTCAGACTCGTCCCCGGAATCACCGGCGTCTGGCTGAAGCGGACCGTCTGATCTTGCCGCCGGCTAACCCCCTTCAATTCCAGCGGAGTGAAGGCCGTCAGGGAACAATGGAAGACTCCGGACCACCCCTTCAAGGACCGCAGATCGTCTCTGTTGGGCACTCTGACCGGTCCGGCTCCTGGCCGCTTCAAAATCCTGTATGGGTTGAGGAACTCCTCCCCAACGGGCATCTCTCACCCCCTCGCACTGATGCCCGCCAAGCGGGCAAACGCGACGTCCCCATCGGCCGTCACGTACTCGACGAGACTCGCCTTCGCCAGCGCGCCGTCCGACGGCTCCTCGCCCGCGCGAAAATCGATCCCGTCGATGCCGCGCAGTACCACCGGACGCCGCCGCATCTCCGTCTCGCGCAGTTCACGCGCAGCACCGAGTTGCGGCAGCGACACGACTTCGGCGGCCTCCCCGAGGAAGACCACCCGCACCGTCCCGGTGCCTAGCGCTCGCCACCGCAGTTCGCCGGCATCCCAGAAGACGCGTCCCTGAGGCCAGACCGCCATCGCGGAGCGATCAACGCCGCCAGCCGCGGAGCACACGACGCCATCGTCGCCCTCGCAGAGCACCCAAGCATCCGCCGGAACTCGCGCGGACGCGAGCAGTTCCGGCAGCGACGCCTGCGGCATATCCGCACCCAACAAGACTGTTCCCGTCATCATGGCCGCGCCCCGGGCCACGGATCGTTCGACACGACCGTCCCGAACTCTTCGATGCCGAAGTCGACGAACCGGCCAAAGTCCGCCCACGGCATTCGCCGGACCCTAAATAGGCCGTCCGCCGTTGCCGCCGCCAGGGCCGGAGCCTGCGCCGTCCCGCAAAGCAACTCGTACGCCTTTCGCTCCCCTTGGCTGGCCATACGCTCGATGCCGCGGAACGTACCGTCGTCGAACGGCGCCGGGTAGCGCAGCTCGACGTCGCCGAAGGAAGCGCGGACGTGCCCGAATCCACGGGACGCGCCCATGCCGATGCGCAGCCGCTCGCTCTCCAGATCCCGCAGGACTACGCCGAGAAGACCTACTTGCCAGCTCTCGAAATTCGTCAGTTCGATCGTTCCCGCGAACTTCCCGGACACCGCGACCTCGAACTCGAACTTTGCCCCAGCCGCCGCACCGCCGCTCTTGCGGTCGATCGCCACGCCGTCGCGGAGTTCGCGCACGACTTTCGAGTCCTGCGTCAAATAGGCGTCGCTGATCGCCACCCGTCCAGCGAACCCCAGCGCGCCGAACAAGCGACACGCAAGGCACGCCTGACTGTAGATCGTCGTCCGCGGCGTCGATGCCTTCCAGTTGAATCGCGAATTGCAGCACTGATCCGGCGAAGTCTTTTCCCGATCGTACGGCGCGCAGACGCCGGGCTGCGTTTTGGCGAGCGTCCGCACTATGCGCTCGGCGTGGCTGCGCACGACGCCCTTCAGGCTGGTGCCCGGCAAGTAGATCTCAGGGGCGTCCGACGAGCCGCGTCCCGCGGTCGTGACGAACACCATGTCGGGACCGACAACCGTCTCGACGCCGGACTTGATCAGAGTAGGGCCGAGCAGTTCAATCGTGTATGGAAGCCGCAGATCGCAGAACAGTCTCTTCAGCATCGTTCCCCCTGCTCAGTTGCCGACGACCGCCGACTCCACCGCGGCCCGCATTGATGCTTCGTCGATCGTCTTGCCCGGATCCCCGAGCACCAGCGCGCGACGTCCCGCGACCGTGGTCAGGTCGTACTCTTGGGCCTTGACGTCCTCAAGCACGACGTCGCCGAGACCGCGAGACGTCATCCCGCCGAGCTTGAAGCCGCGCGACCACTCCAAGAGAACGGCCCACAGGAGCGCCCTCTCCTGATTCGTCGCGTTTTCGGCCACGATTCGGATACGGAATCTGGCGCCGGCCGGAACCACCTCAAAGTTGAACTTGATCCGTTCGACGGCAGTGCGCGAGTCGCGGTCCAAGCCGACGCCGTCGCGCACTTCCACTCGGCCGGGCCACGACGCCGGATCGATCACGGCGTCCGTGAATGAGATCCGCCCCGCCGCCAGCGGGCCGCCGAAGAACCGGCATATGTCGCACGCATTCGCTGCCACAAGCCCGTCCACGGCCGCGCCGGTGGCGTCCTTGATCTGTTTCCGAGCGGCTTCGCCCTTCTTCTGATCTGCAGTGACGCACTGCGCGTGCGGCTCAAGCAGGCACGCAGTCATGCCCACAAACTCGGCAAGCCGCTCGGCCGTGGAACGGAAGACACCCTTCAACGATGATCCGGGAACGAACGGCACCCCGTCGCCCGACTTCATGACGCCCTTGTCCGCGGCCGCGACGCCCTCCTCGCCGCTCCCGACATGAAGCGCCGTCTTGCACGACAGCACACCCTCGATGACCACTCGATGACGAAGCGACAACATCGGCACTCCTTTCCCGTTCACGCGACGTCCTTCTTGCGGAAGGCAATCTCGACGGCGATCAACTCTAGAAGGCGGACGACCGCGAGGCGCCACTCCAATCCGTTCTTCTTGCAGGCGGCCGACGCGGCCTTCAGCGCGCTGTGGTCCTCCTTGAGGATGTCGATTAGGAGTTTCCAGAACTCTTTGTACTTTTGGGTCGCCTTGCCTTCCTGCTTCTTGGCCAGAGCCAGCAGCGCGCCCGGTCCGCCCGACGCCGCCACCTTCGCGATGCGATGCACTTGGGAGGCAGAGACGAAACGGTTCTTGGCCGACCTTCCTCCCCTCTTGAGGTCGTCCACATAGTTCTGAACGAACTCCTCGGCCGCGAGACGCAGGTCCCGGTCCACCACGGCGACGAGATCCGCCATCTCAGTGCCCGCTGTTCGCGACCGGCGCGGGCCGCTGAACGAGTTGATAGAGATACTCGCTGGCCACGAAACGCAGCGCCGCTCCGCCCAGCTTCGAGGGCCAGTCGTCGCGCACCAGCGCCTCGTGCGACCCGGCGCGTTCCAGCGCATCCGCCTCCATCGCTCGCAGGAAAGACAGCAGTCTCCTGCAGAAGTCACCCTGCCACTCCCGCTGCTTTCCGGACTGCCGCTTGACGAACGCCATCGTCTCGGTGAACGTCCGGGCGGTAAGACCAACGCGTTCCAGAGCGGCCATCTGGGCCTTCCCCCCGTCGCCAAAGTCAATCACCGCGAGGGCGCCGAGCTTCTCGATCTCCGCTCTTCTCTCGCTGAGCATCTTGTCGATCTCACGTTGCACATTCATCGTCACGCCCCCTGTTGAACCGGGAAGAGGTCGCACGCGAGCACGGCGCCGTAGCCCTCGTTCCGGCGCAGTCCGATTCCGCTGCACTCAAGGTTCTCAAGTTGGATCGCAAGCGCCGTCGCCGAGAGCGTCGACCACGCGATCACGACCGATCCAGCCGATAGAGCGAGGTCTGGTGATTTCGGCAGATTGGCCGCCACATTCCAGCCGCGAACCATCTTGCTGTCGCTGAACTCCGCGGCATCCACGACGCCCAACGAGCCGCGAACCATCTCGGCAAGACTGCGACGAGCGCGGAGCGCCTCGTCCACAAGAATTGCCGGGCTCGTCAGCGTCAGGCCGAAACATGTCCCTTGGTGCAGCGATGCCCACGGAGCGTCTTGCCATGCGGCGAGGCGCGCCGCGACTCCATCCGGTTGCTCCTCATTGATGGACACCGTCGCCCGCCCGAGCCCCGACGAACGGGACCGTCCAAACCACAGCGGCGTCCCCGCAATACCAGAGAGAATGGCCGCATCGGCATCGTCGAAGAGCGCATCGCCGCACAGGACGAGCGGCGCCGCCCGCCCCGTGTCGTCGACTGTTTCCGGAAGCACGACCTCGACGCCGTACAAGGCGCCCTCGCGGACCGATCCTGTTTCTGGCCGAATACCGACGTGCATCCGAACGTTGCGTCGCGGCCGAACCGCCGCCCGTCCGTCTCGCTCAATATGCCCCGCGGCAGCCGTGAGCCGGGCCCCGCATACCTGACACGACGTCGGCTCGCGATCCAACAGAAACGCGCCCAAGCCGTCCACCATCGGATGCCGCCGCGGTTCCTGCTTGCAGGCAAGCGTCGAGAGGGGCACCGGACGCGCACCGGCGCCACCGGGATAGCAGAACGGAAATCTGTTCCCGCAGTCCCCAAAGATGCGCCGGAACGTTCCGTCCTTCGCGTATCGCCGGAGGAATGCCGTCGCAAACGCGCCGCGCAGGACCGAGCCGGGCAAGAAGTCCAGACTGCTGGACAAGTACCGCTCGCGGTCCTTCGAGACGCTGAATGGCTCCGAGGGGCGGACAGAGACCACGTATCGCTTCAGCACTGTATAGCCCCCCTCACGCCGGAAGACCGGCCAAGTCGACCGGAGAACCGTTCACAGAGACCTCGCCGAGCTCCACCTTGCACGAACCAAGACCCGCCGAACGAGCGTGTCCGACCGCGTCGACGAGGCGCAGCGCGGCGATCACCACACCGAGATCCGCATCGGCCGTTGACGTGTTGCCAGAGTGGAAGATGTCCACGCGCCCTGACAACTGCGGAACCCGCCACACCTCCATGCTGAACAACCGTCCCGACACTTGCGTTCCGGTTCGCCGCGAAATGGACACGCGCTGCCGCACTTCGGTGCATCCCGGTTCTTCGGCCGCAGCCCGGAGATCGGAAAAGCGAAGCGCGGGCTCCTGTCCATCCGCGCCGAAGAGGCGTTCGACAGCGCCGACGCCCGCGCCGAAGAGCGCCGCTACCTGTTCGACGCGATGCCTCAGGATGCCCCGCATCTGGGAGCCGGGAATGAACGGGGTTCCGTTCTCGCGGGCGATGCCGTGGTCGGCGCGCCCGGTCGCGTTTCCCGATCCCGAGGCGACGGGCCCCAAGAACACCAACCGATAGTGAATCGATGCCTCGTACACAGTCACCTCTCGATGAAGGGAAGCAGTTCTTCGACGTCGCCAAGCGGGCTCATCCACACTTCCCGTTTGTTGTCGCGGTGGTGCTTCCATCCCAAGTCCGCGGCGACACCGAAGGCATTCAACGCGTTGACCAGGGCGTCGCGTTGAGCGACTTCGTTCGCCCGGAAACGCCCAATGAGGCGAGCCATCGCGAATCGACCCGCCATTGGGCCATCCCACGCACATTCCAGAACGCGCCGCATCTTGCTCTTGGTCAGAGAACCGACGAGCGACTCCGCCGTACTCAGGAACTTGACCGCCTGCGACTGCGTCAGCGGGCGACAATAGGTTTGAATGACTTCGGCGTCGTCTTCGCGCCGCGCCGCCGCGCGCGCGTCTTCGATGCTGACGAGCGACGTCTGGGAGACGTCGGCGAAATCGATCCCCCCTTCGCCGCTCGGTCGCTGGACCCTCTTCGCGGACCGAAGAAGCTCTTCCGCGCGGGCGACAACATCTCGGAAGGGTTGGCTGCCACGCGCAAACGCGACGCCCACCGACAAGCTGAACTTGGCGTTGAACGGCGCTTCCTCCAGCCCGGCTCCGACAAGACGATTCGCCACTTCCTCCGAGAACTTGCTTTGCAGTCGGCAGGCGAAGCGAAGCGCCGCGTCCGCGGGAACGACCGCGACGACGTCGTCGCCGCCGACGAGCAACACGTCCGCCAGAGACTTGCTTCCTGCGCCGTTCCACGCACACTCCTTGAGCGCCGTGGAAACGGCGGCGAACACCGCGTTGTCGATCGCCGCCGCGAATGAGCGGTACTCGTCCTTTCCGCTGATGCGCTGAACAGTCTCGCCCATCCGGTCGCCGTCGGCGTAGACGACGGCAAGATACCCGCCGCGCCCCTTCGCTTCTTCCGCGATCGACGAAAAGTCCTCGGGCCGCAGCTCGTCCGCATCCCCTGAGAATTCCGGCGCGACAGTCGCGATGATGCGTGACCACGGCGACCTCGATCCGGGCTGGCGATGACGATCCCACCAATCCCGCTTCGCGAGACAGGACGGACCGATCGCGTGCTCTGCCCCGTGCAGGCTTACGATGCTCGACGCGGCTTCCTCGCCGCACGACTTGCATCGCCGAACGAACGGGAACGAGACAACGCCGGCCGGCGCCCGTCCGCCGCGGCGACGAGCATTGCGCGCGCGGACAACCGTCGCCAGCGCTTCTCCGAACGACTGAGCCGAGCCCCAGGGAACGGCAGAGGCCTGGAGCACTAGCGCGCCGCCCGATCGGCGCCGAGTCTCGGCCGCAGCGGCGGCGATCCGCGCTTCCGCGTCCTCCAGCGAGACATTGGGCAAGAGAATGAGACCGCCTCCTCCGTTGGCGTAGACCACCTCGCCGTCCGCGCCGGCGAGCGCCTGCGGAATCGTCTCGCGGTTCAGTTCGTCAATCAGACCGCTGGCGCCACGGACCTCGCGTGCATAGTCAGTGCCGAAGACGAAGTGGTGGATCGATGGGATGTCGAACGAAACCAACAGTCGTGGCACGTATCACCCCCGAGTTCGACGCTGGCCTCTTCGTTCCCCATGTTCTCCACCGACGCCCGTCCAGCGTCACAGTCCGTCGATGGCGTCGCGCGCACGAGTGCGCGGACATGGTCTTCAGTACGGGTACGCCTCCGCCAAGTGAGCGGCGCGGTCGGCGCCCATCGAATCGGCGGCGGTGAACAGGTTTCTGCAGAGGCCAGGTTCGGCAGCGGCGACGCGCTCGGCGGCGGCCGCCGCGGCAGATGCGTCCTGCGCCTCGACGGCGCGGTCGAGCAGCACGAGATCGTGGTAGGTCTTGGCCGTCCGCACGTCGCTCGGAGCAAGCGCGGAGGCGGCCGCGCCGTTGCGCGGCCACTGCCCGGCCGCCAGGAGCGCCGTCTCGATCTCGTCTTCCTCGGAAATGCGGGCCTCGATCCGCAGCAGGGCCGCGAGACTGCGTGCCGCCGACCAGCGGAGATGGCTCTCCCGCTTGGTGTCGCCGGCGATCCGGCGCAGCGTCGCTTCTGGATCGGATCCAAGACGGCGGCTCAAGCGCACCATTGCGCCGGCGCGGGCCAGCTCCACGTACTCGATCCCGGCGCCGAGGTCGCCGCGCGCGGCGACGGTGCGATACAGCGTTTCGGCGTCGTCGAACGCCGCGCCGTCGCGCAACATCCCGGCCAGGCGATACCACGACGACAGGGGGAAGGAGATCTCGAGGAGACCATCCCCCCCCAGCGCGGCGAACTCTTCGGCGGCTTCCCGCTGCGAAGCCAACCCGTCACGCGGGCGTCCCGTCACCGCAAGCAACCGGCCGAGCGCGCCGACCAACCGAAGCTGCGCCTTCGAGCGGTCGCCCTTCGCGCCGATCAGCGGACGAACGCGCGCCTCGGCATCTTCCGGCGGCGGAACGGCGTTGTCGGCTGCCTGCTGGACGACGTGCGCGAGGACGTTGTCCTTTCGGTCGCGCGGCAGCCCCTCGAGCACCTCATCGTCCGGCCATGGGAAGTCGCCCTCGTTCGATTCGTGGCGCGCCGCGACCGCCTCGGCAAACCGCAGGCGCGCGCTCCCGGCGGGGTCCAGCCCCTCCCACGATTCGAGCGCGATTCTCGCGGCGTTGCGCACCGGCGTCCAGTCGGGGACGGCGTCGCGCCGCGAGAGCGCAAGCTCGAAGAAGGCGTCCACGAGTTCGTCCCGGCGCCGCGCGTCGCTGCCTGCCGCTACGAGGCTCGTCACGAGATCCTCCGCGAACCCCTCCCGGAGGGCCTCGACGCCGTTGGAGACCGGAACGACCTCGATTCGCCCGCAGGCGGCCTCGCGTGCCGCCGCGGCGTTCTCGTGCGCGACGAGGATCCGCCGCACGCGCGGGGCGGACACGGCCAGCAGCTCGATCTTGGCCTTGAGCCCGTCGTCGTCGATCGCGTGCACTTCGCCCGCGTCGTCGATCGCCGCGGACGCGGCGACGTCGGCGCGCAGGCCGCGCTTGAGCGCGAGCGACGCGGCCGCGAGGTAGAACGACACGCCGAACGACGTCCCCTCGAGCCGTTCGGGGGGGAGGACGACGCGGTCGGTTTGCCGCGGCGCGAACGCCAGGCAGACGGCGCGCGGCACCTGGCGACGGATCGGCTCGAGTTCGGACCAGAGGACGGGCAGGGTCCGCGAAACCACGCCCGCCATGTCCGCCCAGTAGGCTCTCGTCGTCGCGTCGAAGTCCACGTCGTGCAGCAACGCCGGCCCGCGGCCGAAGACGAGCTTCCAAAGGCTCGGATTGCCGCCCGTCACGGCGAGGATGAGCACCGCCCCCGGCTGCAGATTCGAGGGCCCCGCGACGCCGGCGAGCCGGCGGGCGGTGTCCATCCCTTCAGGGTCGTCTTCGGCGGGCCAGAGCCACGGCCCGGCGAGCAACGGCGATCGCGCGAGCGGCGGCCTGATCATTCGCCGAGCTCCGGCTTGCCGCCGCCCAGCCACCACGCCCAGGGATCGCGAAGCCCGGCGCGGCGCAGCGGCTCGCGCGCCGAGACCTCCTCGAAGGTCAGCGGCGCGGCGGCGGTCCACTCCGCCGCGTCCTCGTCGAAGGCGGCGACGACGGTGGTGAGGCGGTCTGCGGTGCCGGCGAAGCGCAGCGTCGTGCGTCCCCACTCCAGCTCCTCGCGCCGCTCGGCCAGTTCGAGCAAGCCTGTTCGATCGGCCGCCAAGGCCGCGCCCTGCGGCAGGACGTCGAGCGCGCGCATCAGGTCCTCGACCTTCACGAGCGCGAGACGGGTCACGTGCTCCAGCTGAATGGTCTGCAGGGACATGGCGTACCGCCGTGGCAGCGCCGCGTGCGCCGGCACCTGCCCGGCCAGGGCGGCGCGGACAGCCTCGCCGGCCTTCTCGGCGGAGGGCTCCAGAAGGCGGGCGTACATCCCCACCGCGGAAGCGATCGACCAAGCGTCGCCCCGCGCCAGCGTCCGCTCGAGCCGCGCCGCCAGCCAGCGATCCCCCTGCTCCGCCGCCCACCGCTCCAGATGCGGCATCGGCAACGGGGGCGTCGCCACGTAGAGCGCCGGCGCCGGCGCGAACAGCAGCAGCTTGAACCCCTCGTCGGCCGGCTGGATCTCGACGGCGACATCGCCGCGCTGCACGACGAGCGCCCTCGCCGCGGCGAAATCGATCAAGACGCCGCCGCTCTCGGCGTCCTCGCGCTGCAGCGAGGCCTCGGCGGGGCGCGTGGCGACGCGGTCGGCCCCGACGACGCGGAGCACGCGGTGGTCGCGCGGCACGTTCACGAACGCGCCCTGCTCCTCCAGCTCCGGTATCGGAAGTCGGCCGAACGAGGGGATCAGCGAAGCCAGATAGGCCTCGTCCGCGAACGGGACCGCCACGGCCGACGAACCCCGGCCCTGCCCGACGGGATCGGGCGCGAGGGCCACGAAACGCTCGCCCACCTGCGCCCAGTCCTCCAGCCCGAGCTGGTTCATGTCGCTGTCGCGCCGCTCAACCATTCTCTGCTTCCTCCGGCCCGGCCAGGAACCGCGCCGTCAAGCTAGAGACGCACAATTCGCGCCGCGCTGACGGCGCGCTCAGATCCGTGCCCGCTCGCGAAGATCCCCCAAGACGGCGCGAGCCGCCTCGTACTCTTCGCGGGTCCACCCTTCATCGGCGGAGAGATCCGCGACGCGCCGATCCAACGCCCGGAACAACCTGGACACCCGCTGCGCGAAGCGGTTCTGCGCCGCCCGCTTGGCGCTCGGATTCATCGACGCCGCGAGCCCCGCAACGATCCTCTCGCGGGAAGCCCGGCCATCTCCGATCGCCTCGATCCACGCCCACGTTTCGCGCAGCATCGGCGAGCCGTCCACCGCGTCGGGAACGACCCGCCGGACGACGACCTCGCGCGCCGCGTCGAGCCATTGCCGCGCCCGCGCCTCGTCCAAGGGATGCCACTCCGGAACCGGCTCCTCCAAGACGACGCGCCGCTTCGTCTTGCCGTCGTCCGACACCGGAAGTTCCTCGTCGAGCGACACCAGCCCGGCCTCGTCGTTCCAGCGATCGCAGGCGGATCGGGTCAGCGCGGTCTTGATGTACGCCCGCGCCGCCGCGTCGGAGCCGTCCTCCAACGGCGGCAACACCAGCAAACGCGCGACCAAGCGCGCCGCGGCTTCGTCGGCCGCGGCGTCGTCGTGGAATACCGCGCGGGCCATGTGCTGCGCGACCTCAAGCACGAGCGCCGCGGCGGCTTCCCTTTCGTCCTCGTCGGGGCCGCTCATGAAGACCCGAAGCGCTTCGCCCAACGTCATCGAACGCCCCCCGCCTCGATCCGGCCGATCCATTCGTCCGCCTGCTGCACGGCCCACAGCGCCGCCCCATTCTCGTCGGCCGGCGCGTCCCCCCCGTCGCCGCGGCCGAGCGCCGCGTCGATCCGCGTCGAGCATCGCCCGTACGCCGCGGTCAGCGGGCCGCCGTCGTGCGGGACGTCCCGCGAGGGCAGGCCGCAGAAGCGCTCGATCTGTTCCTCGACTCGGGCGAGCGGCCACTTGCGCCGGCCCATGGCGCGCCCTCCGCGATACGCCGACAGGTCGGCGACGACGAGGCGTGGATCCGTCTCGCCGTCCTCGAAATCGACGACCGAAACGTCATCGATCGAGACCCCGGAAATCGAGGCGAGCGCCTTCTCCGCGAGTCCGCGGACCAGCGGTTTGTTCAGCCTGACCACCGCGCCGAGAGCGCCGTCCTGGACGTTCCGGCTCGCTACGAGCGCGGTCAGCGACCCGCCCCCCTGCGACGCGACGTGGAGCGCCGCGCGGCGGAACGCCAAGCGCAGAAGCCGCAGGTAGCGCGTCGAATCGACGGCGCCCGGCGGCTCCCCCTCGGCGGCGGCCGCGCGACGGTCTTCGCCGGCGAGAACGAGGAGCGCGCTTCCCGGGGCCTCGTCTTCGGCCTCCTCAAAAAGGCGTTCGACGACTCCGAGGGCAAGGACCCGTCTCTCGACGGTGCGCGCCTGCAGCTTCTCCAAAACCGCGGAGCCCGTCGGCGTGCGGCGCAAGGCGATCTCCGCGTCGGCGAGCGGGCGGGAGAGAGCGCGGCGGGGGCTCTTGATCAGGCCGGTCCAAGCGTCCGGCTGAACGCTCTGAATGGCTCGCTTCGCCGCCTGCGCCAGTTCCAGCGCCGCGGCGTCCCGGTCCTTGGCGCCGTCCTGCGCCAAGACCAGCCACGGCTCGAACAGCGGATGCGCAAGAAGGCGGCCGTGGACGGGCCACGGGACCGTCGGCAAAGCGTTCCGAAAGCCTCGCTTCAACCCGCAGACCGCCCGCAGGCCGGTGCGCGACAGGAACCCCGCCACCGCAACCGACTGCGCCGGATCTTCGAACCGTCCCGTCTCGTCGATGGCCAAATGCCAAGCCACCGACGCCTTCCCCCGCGTCTTCGGCACGACGACACCCCCAAGCGGCCTGAGTGGCGAGTCTACCAGAAAAAGGAGGAGCCACTCTGCTTATGAATTGGGGAGGAGCGTCCAGTTCGGGACCCACTCGGTGGCGTCGGCCGCGAAGCGGGCCAGCCAAGGGTGCATGGCCAGCTCCGCGCGGGAGCACAGAACGAACACCTGCGCCCGGGCACGGCTCAACGCGACGTTGACCAGCCGCGCCGAATCCTCGCTCTGCGTCAAGAACCAGCCGTTCGGTTCGACGGGATCGAAGACGACCACGTCCGCCTCCGAGCCCTGCATGCGGTGAATCGTCCCGGCCCGCACCCGAGTGGAGCGAAGCGCGGCGATCGTCTTCGCCAGCAGCCGGGCCTGCGCCGCGTAGGGGCTGGCGACGAGCACGGAACCCGAGAAGAGTGGGTCGGCCAGAAGAGCCTCGACGAGGGCGCGCGCCACGGCCGCGGAACGGTCCCAGACGGCGCCGTGGGCCGCCTTCTGCGGCTGCGGCGCGAGTTCTCCCGCGCCCGGCGGCGGATCACATTCCGCCGGCGGAACGAGGACGAGGGGCTCGATCGGCCATTGGGGAAGCCGCGGCGGCGAGGGGGGCGTTCCGAAGGTTCTGAGGCGGCCCTCGTAGAACGTGTCGGAGACGACCGCGCAGATCTCGGGGGCCATGCGGAACTGGTCTTGGAGAAGGACCATCGCCCCCCGCTGCATCAGATCGCGCCGCGCGGCGGGATCGCGCAGCCCCGCGGCGTCCAGCGCGCTCCAGCCGAACCAAGCCCGCGCGACGCCCGTCTCGCTCGAGCCCTTCGTCACCGGCGGAAGCTGCATGACGTCGCCGCCCAGGCACCAAGCGCCGACCTGCGCCCCCGCGAGCCGGCAGAGGGCCGCCGCGGGGACCATCGAAGCCTCGTCGATCAAGGCGACGTCGTAGCCGCGCCCGCCGATCGCGTCGGAGTGGGCGAACGACGTGGTCGTCGTCGCGACGCAGCGCGCGTCCTGCGCGAGGCGGGCGAGAACGAAGCTCCGCTCGGTCTCGAGGCTCTTCCGCCGGCGCTCGAGATCGACGGCGCGGACGCGCAGCGCCGCGCGCTTCTCCGTCGCCGAGGACGGCGCGGCGGCCAGCTCGTTCGCCACCCGACGCTGACCCTCCGCCACTTCCGCGAGCGCCCTCGCGAAGGCGTCCAGCGTCTCCGTCCAGCGCAGCAAGTGCTTCCGCTCCGGATCCTCGTTGAGGCGACGGTCCTGCGGGCGGCCGGCGCGGATGACGGCCCCTTCGGGCAGGCGCAGGGCGTGTGCCTTGCACGCATCGTCGATCGCCAGCAGCAAGACGTCCACCGCGGCGTTGCTCGTCGAAACGGCGAGGACCGTCCGGCCGGCGGCGAGATGGGCCGCGGCGATCGCCGCCATCGTCTTGGTCTTTCCCGTGCCCGGCGGGCCCCACACGATCGACGCGCGCCGGCCTCCCGCGGCGAACGCATCCTTCTGCGCCGGGCGCAGACCCTGCGGCGGAGGTCCCATCTCGTTGAGCGGTTCGGCGAACGCCGCGAAGTTCCGCGCGCCGTTCAGCGCCAGGAAGTCCGCCGGCAGTTCATTCAGGCCGGCGGCCCACTGGTCCAAGGCGGCGAGAAACGGAAACGGCGAGACTTCGAAGCGCTCCCCCGGTTGGGGGCGCGTTTCGCCGGAGACCCGCAGCGTCAGCGTCCCTTCGGGCGCGTCGATCCAAGTGACCGCCCCGCGCCAGCGACCGCCGCTCTCTTGGGCCGCCCCATCCACGAACGTGTCGTCGAGGTGCGCCGTCTTGCCGTCGCGCAGATGGACGCGCGCGGGCAGAAACCGCACGTCGTAGAGCCCTTCGACGCCGAGCGACTCGACTTGGCCGATCTCGACCACCACGGGCTGTTCCGAGACGCGGCGCTCCTGCTTGACCGCGAGCCGCAACGTCTCGACCGTGAGCGGCGTCGCCGCCACGACCTCGGCGATCGGGCGCACCGGGGAGCGCCGCCTCCACGTGGTGCGGCGTCCGGAGGGGCCGGTTGTCCACGCCGGCATCGTCAGCCCTCGATGCCCAGAGGGGACGCCAGCGACGCGGCGAGCCGACGCGGATCGTGGAGCGCGAGGCGCGCGCGTTCGACGCCGCAAGCCGCGGCCGCGGCGCGGCGCGCCGCCGCGAGAGTCGTGCCGGCGCGAAGGCCCGCGGCGCGCGCGGCGGCCGCGGCGGCGA
>JAJFTU010000385.1 GCA_021372775.1 bacterium
TGAGGGGTCCGCCGGCCCCCCCGGCGGCCGACCTTGGTTCGTTGCGCTACTGCTCGCGCGGGATGTTTCGGACGCCGGGCGTCGGGACTCGGTTGGTCTTGGCGCCGCGATTTGAGGTCGGCCGCCTCTCGGCCGACCGGAGACGCATCGAGAAACGCGGGCGTCGCGAAAAAAAGCGGCCGGCGAATGTCGCCGGCCGCCCTTCGCGAATCAAGAAGAGAGCGTCACGCCTCCCAGGGGAGACCCTTCCGCCCGAAGTGGCCGTAGTTCGTGCTCTCCCGGAAGATCGGCGCCCGCAGCTTGAGCTTGCGGATGATCTCCGCCGGCCGGAAGTCGAAGTTCTTCCGCACGAACTCCTCGGCGGCGCGCGAGTCGCCCGTCCCGAACGTGTCCACCTTCACCGACATCGGCTTCGCGCGGCCGATCGCGTAGGCCACCTGCAGCTCGGCCCGCTTGGCGAGGCCGTGCAGCACGAGCTGGCGGGCGACGTAGCGGCAGAAGTAGGCCGCGCTGCGGTCCACCTTCGAGGGGTCCTTGCCGCTGAAGGCGCCGCCGCCGTGGTGCGCCGCGCCGCCGTAGGTGTCGACGATGATCTTGCGGCCGGTCACGCCGGCGTCCACGCCCGGGCCGCCCTTCTCGAAGCTGCCGGTCGGGTTGACGAGCACCTCGATCCCCGGGTGGTTCCAGCGCTTGAGCACCGTCGGGATCAGCTCGTCGTGCACGTAGGCGGCGATCTTCTTCTGGTGCTTCGTCACTTCGGGGGTGTGCGAGGTCGAGACGAGGACCGCCGTGACCTTCTCCGGCCGGCCGTCCACGTAGTTCACCGAGACCTGCGTCTTGCCGTCCGGACGGAGCCAGCCGACCTTCTCGGTCTTGCGGTCCTTGGCCAGCTGCCGCGCCAGCTTGTGGGCCAGCAGGATCGGCAGCGGCATCAGCTCCGGCGTCTCGTCGGTGGCGTAGCCGAACATGATCCCCTGGTCGCCGGCGCCCTGGTCTTCCTTCTTCCTGCGGTTCACGCCCTGCGCGATCTCCGGCGCCTGCCGCGTGAAGTGGATCGCCACGTTGAGCGTCGAGGCCGCGAACGGCTCCGCCGGATCGACGTAGCCGATCTCCTCGACGACCCGGCGCACGAGCGCCTCGCGGTCGAATTCCGCCCGGGTCGTGATCTCCCCCGCCATCATGACGAGGTTCCCCTTGCAGAGGACTTCGCAGGCGACGCGGCTGTCGCGGTCCTGCTCGAGGCATTCGTCGAGAACGCTGTCGGCGATGAGGTCGCAGACCTTGTCCGGGTGTCCTTCCGTGACCGATTCCGAGGTGAGGGTGTACCGTTCGCTTCTTGCCATCAGCCGCGTCTCCGCGCCGGGGCGCCCCCCGACGACACGAAAAAAGCCCGCCTCCGGCATCGGACTGGGCGGGCTCTCGCGGACACTTGATTGCCCTTTTTGTGAATCGCGGGCCGCATCCCCGACGGGCCGCTTGGCGGTCGCCGGGAGGCACCTTGGGTGTCCGCCCCAGGTTGCCGGACCGTCGGCTTCGGCCGCCGGTCACTCCCGATGCAAGGCAGAAAGTATAACGCCCGGCCAGCCGCTGCGCCGCAGTCGGCTCGCCGTACTTTCAGTGCGGTCTTGCAGTCGCTAGACGGAGGGGGCTCATGTTCGGTCCGCACGTTCTGGATCTCGACTGGACCGCCGAGGCGGCCCGGATCGAGGAATGGATTCGCCGCACCGTCTTCGAGCGGTTCCGCCGCCGCGGCGTCGTCGTCGCGATGTCCGGCGGGATCGACAGCTCGCTCTGCGCGGCGCTCGCCGCCCGCGCCCTCGGTCCGGACCGCGTGCTCGGGCTCTTCCTCCCCGAGCGCGACTCGTCGTCCGACTCGCTCCGCCTGGCGACGGAGCTCGCCGAGCGTCTCGGCGTGCCGCACGTCGTCGAGGAGATCGCGCCGACCCTCCGCGCGGCCGGCTGCTACGCGCGGCAGGACGAGGCGATCCGCGAGGTCTTCCCCGAGTACGGCCCGGGCTGGAAGTGCAAGCTGACTCTGCCGCCGCTGCTCGACTCCGACCGGCTCAACGTGACCCACCTCACCGTCGAGGCGCCGGACGGCCGGCGCGACACGCGCCGCCCCTCGGCCAAGGCGTACCTGCAGCTCGTCGCCGCCACCAACTACAAGCAGCGCACGCGGAAGATGACCGAGTACTACCACGCCGACCGGCTCAACTACGCCGTCGTCGGCACCCCGAACCGCCTCGAGTTCGACCAGGGGTTCTTCGTCAAGCTCGGCGACGGCGCGGCCGACATCAAGCCGATCGCCCATCTCTACAAGACGCAGGTCTACGCCCTCGCCGCGCGGGTCGGCGTGATCGAGGAGATCCTGCGGCGGCCGCCGACGACCGACACGTTCTCGCTCCCCCAGACGCAGGAGGAGTTCTACTTCGCGCTCCCCTACGACAAGATGGATCTCTGCCTCTACGCGGCGACCCACGGCGTCGCCGCGGCCGACGTCGGCCGGGCGCTCGACCTGACCGAGGAACAGGTCGAGCGGGTCTTCCGCGACGTGCGCGCCAAGCGGCGCGCCGCGGACTACCTGCGCTGCCCGCCGCTGACCGTCGAACCGATCGTCGCGGAGTAGCCGATGTGCGGCATCGCCGGAATCGTCGCGTTGGACGGACGCGCCGCGGGGCCGGAGCGCATCGAGCTCGAGCGGATGGCGGGGGCGCTGGCGCACCGCGGCCCCGACGAGTTCGGCCTCTACCGCGACCGCCGGGCCGGCCTCGCCCACGCGCGCCTCTCGATCATCGATCTCTCCACCGGCGCCCAGCCGCTCTCCAACGAGGACGGCTCGCTCTGGATCGCCTTCAACGGCGAGATCTTCAACTACCTCGAGCTGCGCCGCGCCCTCGCCGCGCGCGGCCACGCCTTCCGCACGCAAAGCGACACCGAGGTCATCGTCCACGCCTTCGAGGAGTGGGGCGCCGAGGCGTTCGCCCGCTTCAACGGCCAGTGGGCCGCCGCGCTCTGGAACGCCCGCTCGGGCGAGCTGACGCTGGCCCGCGACCGCCTCGGGGTGCGGCCGCTCCACCTGCTGCGCCGCGACGGGCGGCTCTACTTCGCCAGCGAGGCGAAGGCGATCTTCGCCGCCGACCGCGCGATTCCGCGGCGGATCGATCCGCGCGGCCTCGACGACGTCTTCACCTTCTGGTCCTGCCCCGCGCCGCGGACCTGCTTCGAAGGGGTCGAGGAACTGCCTCCGGGAACGTGGCGCTCGTTCGTCGGCGGCGCGGAGCGCGCGGGGACGACGTGGACGCCGCGGGCGCCCCGCTCCCCGGCGGAGGAGCGCCCGGGCACGCCGGAGGAAGCGGCCGCCGCGGTCCGCGCGGCGCTCGAGGAGGCGACGAGCCTGCGGATGCTGCGGGCCGACGTGCCGGTCGGCAGCTACCTCTCGGGCGGGCTCGACAGTTCGCTCGTCGCCGCGCTCGGCCTGCGGGCCAAGGGGGCGCGCTTCAAGACCTTCTCGCTCCGCTTCGCCGACGCCGAGTACGACGAGACGCCGCATCAGCGCCTGATGGCCGAGCGGCTGGGGAGCGAGCACGCGGAGGTCGTCGTCGAGCGGCGCGACATCGCCGCCGTCTTCCCGGACGTCGTGCGCTGCGCGGAGAAGCCGCTGCTGCGGACCGCGCCGGCGCCGATGTTCCTGCTCTCCGGGCTCGTGCGGCGGGATGGGATCAAGGTCGTGCTGACGGGGGAGGGCGCCGACGAGCTGTTCGCCGGCTACGACCTGTTCCGCGAGGCGAAGGTGCGCCGCTTCTGGGCGCGCCGTCCCGACTCGCGCCTGCGGCCGCTGCTGCTGGAGAAGCTCTACCCCTACCTCGCCCGCTCGCCGGTCGCGCAGCGGGCGATGGCGCGGGCCTTCTTCGGCCGCGGCCTCGACCGTTGGCGCTGTCCCGGCTTCGGCCACGCCCCGCGCTGGTCGGCCGCGGCGGCGCTCAAGAAGTTCTTCTCCGCCGACGTCAAGGCGGCGCTGGCCGGCCGCGACGCGGCGGGGGAGTTTCTGGCGACGCTCCCCGCCGAGTTCGGCGACTGGTCGTTCCTCGCCCAGGACCAGTACATCGAGATCCGCACGCTCCTTTCCCCCTATCTCCTCTCGTCCCAGGGGGACCGGATGCTGATGGGGCACTCGGTCGAGGGACGCTTCCCGTTCCTCGACCGGGACGTCGTGGAGCTCGCCCTCTCGCTGCCCGACCGCTTCAAGCTCGACGGCCTCGAGGAGAAGCTGGTCCTCAAGCGCGCCGCGGAAGGGCTGGTTCCGCCGGAGATCATCGCCCGGCGCAAGCAGCCGTACCGCGCGCCGGACGCCCTCGCCTTCGCCGGGGCGGACGCCCCGCCCTGGGTCTCCGAGCTGCTCTCGCCGGAGGCGGTCCGGGCGGCCGGTCTCTTCGATCCGGCGCTGGTCGAGCGGCTCTGGGCGAAGTGCCGGGCGGGGGGCGACCGGCAGTTTTCGCAGGCCGACAACATGGCCTTGGTCGGCGTGCTCAGCGCGCAGTCGCTGCATCTCCAGCTTGTGCGCGAGTTTCCGGATCCGGCGCGTCCCGTCCGCTGGGCCGTCGTCGAGGAGCGGCCGGCCTAAGCTGCGACCGCCGTCGCAATAATAATCGCAACAAGTAAATTTTTCCGGTGAACAAGGTCAAGAACCGGCGTTTCGCCCACGAAGAGTTCCTTCGACCGAGGTCGGGCGCGGCGCGGACGGGGAGGGGTCCGCACGTCCGCGACCTGCGGTCCGGAGGAACGACATGACCCGAATGTCCGCTTTCGCGCGCCGCGCGCGGCGCCCCGTCCTCGTCGCCGCGACGCTCCTGATGGCCGCCGGCGCCTCCTACGCCGCCGATCTCGGCCAGGTCGAGATCCACGGCTTTCTCAGCCAAGGGTTCCTGAAGTCGAACGAGAACAACTATCTCGCCCGCTCCAGCAAGGGGAGCTTCGACTTCACCGAGATGGGGATCAACTTCTCCAGCAGCCCGACGCCGAAGCTGCGGATCGGCGTGCAGCTCTTCTCCCGCACGCTCGGCGACCTCGGCGAGCACAAAGTGGATCTCGACTGGGCGTTCGCCGACTACCGCTTCGACGACCGGTTCGGCGTCCGCGTCGGCCGGTTCAAGACCCCGTACGGGTTCTACAACGAGATCGCCGACATCGACTCGCTGCGCACGACGGTGTTGCTGCCGTTCGGCGTCTACGACATCCGCTTCCGCGACATGATGGTCGCGGTGACCGGCGCGGAGGCGTACGGCACGCTGAAGCTCGGCCCCGCCGGCAGCCTCGACTACGAGGTCTACCGCGGCAACACGCAGCTCGGAACGGACAGCTCGGTCTCCAAGGTCTTCAACGACAAGGGCGTCTTCGTCGTGCGGAAGTGGAACGTGGACCGCCTCGAAGGGGGAGAGCTGATCTGGAACGCGCCGCTCTCCGGCCTCCGCTTCGCGGCCACGCTCGCCCGCGCCTCGTTCACCATGGACGGCGACACGACGCCGCAGGCGGCCGCGCTGCTCCACCTGCCGCCGACGCTGCAGATGTCTTCGAACAACCAGCAGTTCGTCGTCTACTCCGGCGAGTACGTCAACGACAAGTTCTCGCTGCGCGCCGAGCAGTCCCGCTGGCGCGCCCGGTGGGACAGCGACGTCCTGCCGACGCAGTTCCTCGACCGGCGCTCGTGGTACGGGCAGGGAACCTACCGCTTCTCGCGGCTCGTCGAGGCCAGCGCGATGCGCTCGGTCTTCGAGGACCGGGACGCCGGCAAGGACCAGAAGGAATGGGTCGGTTCGCTCCGCTTCGACATCAACGACAACTGGATCGCCAAGGTCGAGTACCACGACGTCCGCGGGACCGCCGGCCTGCTGAACGCGGACAACGGGACGGCGACGCTCGTCCCCCAGCTCCAGCCCGTCCTCGCCGACAAGTGGCGGCTCCTCGCCGTCAAGCTGTCCTTCATCTTCTGAGCCCGCGGGCGGAAAGGAACGAGCGATGAGCTGGATGCGCAGAACGGTCACTCTCT
The DNA here is from genome assembly GCA_021372775.1 of bacterium. Taxonomy (NCBI): domain Bacteria; species bacterium. Next base: position 6,044 of record JAJFTU010000385.1, read on the forward strand.
CGCTGGGCCTCGCCGCGGCGTGGCTCGGCGCGGTCGGCCTCGCCTCGGCGGGGACGATCGTCGTCGTCAACCAAGGCGCCGGGTTCGGCGCGATCTCCAAGGACGCGCTCGAGGCGGTCTTCACCGGCAAGACGCAGTCGCTGCCCGACGGCACGCCGGCGGTCGTGGCGACGCTGAAGGGCGGGCCGGCGCACGAGGCGTTCCTCAAGGGACACCTGAACAAGAGCCCGCAGCAGTTCCTCAGCGCGTGGCGGAACCTCGCTTTCACCGGCAAGGGAAAGATGCCGCAGCAGTTCGAGAGCGAAGAGGACCTGGTCGCCTTCGTCGCGAAGACCAAGGGGGCGATCGGCTACATCGACGACGGCACGCCGCACCCGGGCGTGAAGGTCGTCAAGGTTCAGTAGACGCGGGGGCGGGCGGGACGATCCCCGCCCGCCCCGCGCCGGCGAACGCGGGCGAGGACGAACGAAGGACGGAGGCGGGAATGAAAATCGCGGGAAAGATCTGGCTGACGGTCGGCATCGTCGCCGGCGGGTACTGCTTGACGACGGGCGTGAACTTCGTCCTCGGCCTCGCCTCGGAATCGCGCGTCGAGACGACGGCCCGCGCCCTCTTCCCCGCCTCCCAGCTCGGCCAGCGGGCCCTCACCGCCTTCGAGCGGCAGGGGAAGTTCTATCAGGACGCCGTGGTGATGGGCGACGCGGGGCTGCTCAAGGAAGCGGCGGCGCAGGGCGAGATCGTCTCCGGCGCGTTCCGCGAGCTCGACGCCCTCGAGGGACTCGACAAGAAGTGGACCGACGCCGTGGCGGCCGACGCCGCGGCGTTCGTCGCGCAGGACCAGGCTTCGGCCGCGCTCTACCCGAAGATGGTCGGAGGGCAGCTGACCGACGAGCTGCAGGCCCGGGCGGCGCAGGTCGCGCAGGGGAAGGAAGCGCTGCACGGCGAGCTGCAGAAGTTGGTGGACGGGCTCTCGGAGGAGCTGCGCGCGCGCCTCGCCGGCGTCGAGACCGCGACCCGCGTCCAGCGCTACGCGACGCTCGCCCTCTTCCTCGTGATCATCGTCGGCGCCGGCTTCGCCGTGAAGGTCGTCGTGGACCGCACGTCGCGGCCGCTCGTCGCGCTGGCGGAGGTCGCGCGCCGGATCGCCGACGGCGACGTGGACCAGGAGATCGCGCACCGCTCGGACGACGAGACGGGCGAACTCGCCGACGCCTTCCGCTCGCTCGTGGACTACATCAAGGGGGCGGCGCAGGCGGCCGACGCCCTGGGACGCGGCGACCTGTCGGTGCGGGTCGAGCCGCGCTCGGAGCGGGACGTCCTGGCGAAGAGCTTCGCCCGGGCGGTGGGCAACCTGCGCGACGTGCTCGGCGAGACGGGGCGGTTGATCGAGGCCGCGCGCGTCGGACGCCTCGAGGTGCGCGGCGACGCGACCCGCTTCGAGGGCGCCTTCGCCGAGCTCGTCGGCGGCGTCAACGACGTCTTCCAGGCGATGGCGCGCCCGCTCGTGCTCGCCTCCGACCAACTGGAGAAGATCGCCCGCGGCGAGATGCCGCCGCGGGTGGCCGAGGACTTCGGCGGCGACTTCAACAAGATCCGCGACAACCTCAACCTCTGCGTCGCGGCGATCAAGGCGCTGATCGCCGACGTCAACGGGCTCAGCGGCGCGGCGCTCGAGGGACGCCTCTCCGAGCGCGCCGACGCCGCGCGACATCAGGGAGAGTTCCGGACGATCGTCGAGGGGTTCAACGCCACGCTCGACGCCGTCGTCGCCCCGCTCGCCGCGGCGGCGCGGAGCATGGAGGAGATCGCCCGCGGCGACGTGCCGGAGCGGGTGGCGCTCGGCGCGCGCGGCGACTTCAAGGCGATCGAGGACAGCCTCAACGTCTGCACGGCGGCCATCAAGTCGCTGATCGCCGACGTGGAGGATCTCTGCCGCGGCGCCCTCGACGGCAAGCTGCACGTCCGCGCCGAGGCGGCGCGGCACCAAGGGGAGTTCCGCAAGATCGTCGAGGGGATCAACGCCACGCTCGACGCGGTGACCGCGCCGCTCGACGTCGCCGCCGACCACCTCAAGCGGATCGCCCGCGGCGACGTTCCGCCGCGGCTGGAGACCGACTGGCGCGGCGAGTTCAACGAGATCAAGGACGCGCTCAACACCTGCAGCGCGGCGATCGGGGCCCTCGTCGCCGACGCGCGCGGCATCGCCGAGGCGGCCGCGGCCGGGCGGCTCGGCGTGCGCGCCGACGCCTCGCGGCACCAAGGGGACTTCCGCCGGATCATCGAAGGGGTCAACGGCGCGATCGACGCCGTCGTCGGGCCGCTGACCGCCGCGGCGCGCGGCATGGAGCGGATCGCGCGCGGCGACATGCCGCCCACGATCACGGAGGAGTACCGCGGCGACTTCGACCTGCTGAAGCGCGGCCAGAACACCTGCGTCGCCGCGGTCAAGGCGATGATCGCCGACATCGAGGAGCTTCACCGCGCGGCGGTCGAGGGGCGGCTCGACGTGCGGGCCGACGCGTCGCGCCACGAAGGGGAGTTCCGCAAGATCGTCGCCGGCGTGGACGAGACCCTCGACGCGCTGACCGCGCCGCTGCGCGTCGCGGCGCGCAACCTCGAGCGGATCGCCGCCGGGGACGTCCCCGAGCCGATCACCGACGCCTACCGGGGCGAGTTCGAGCGAATCAAGGAGAACCTCAACACCGCCGCCGCGGCGATCCGCGCGCTCGTCGCCGACGCCGAACAACTCGTGGACGGCGCGGTCGCCGGCCGGCTGACGACGCGCGCCGACGCCGCGCGCCACCGCGGCGACTTCCGCCGGATCGTCGAGGGGATCAACGGCGCGCTGGACGCGCTCGTCTCGCCGATGCAGGAGGCGGCGGGGGTGCTGCAGCGGGTCGCGGACCGCGACCTGACGGCGCGGGTCGAAGGCGAATACGCCGGCGACCACGCGCTGATCAAGAACGCGCTCAACACCGCCGTGGCGAACCTCGACGAAGGGATGCAGACGGTCTCGCGCGCGGCGTCGCAGGTCGCGGCGGCCTCGGGGGAGATCAGCGTCTCCAGCCAGGCGCTCGCGCAGTCGGCCTCGGAGCAGGCGGCGACGCTGCAGGAGATCGGCTCGAGCCTCGAGGAGATCTCCTCGATGACCCGCCAGGCGACCGACGGCGCGCGGAAGGCCAGCGCCGCCGCGTCGTCGAACGCGGAGAGCGCGGGGCGCGGCAAGGAGGCGATGGGACGCCTCTCGACGGCGATCGAGCGGATCAAGACCTCGTCCGACGAGACGGCCAAGATCGTCAAGACGATCGACGAGATCGCCTTCCAGACGAACCTGCTCGCGCTCAACGCGGCGGTCGAGGCCGCCCGCGCCGGCGACGCCGGCAAGGGGTTCGCCGTCGTGGCCGAGGAAGTGCGCAACCTGGCGATGCGCTCGGCCGAGGCGGCGCGGAGCACCGCCGACCTGATCGAGGGGTCGGTGAAGAACGCCGAGAACGGCGTGGCGGCGAACGGCGAGGTGCTGCGGGTGTTCGAGGAGATCGCCGGACAAGGCGGCCGGATCAACGAGATGGTCGCCGAGATCGCGGCCGCCTCGGAGCAGCAGGCGGTGGGGATCGCGCGCGTCAACCAGGCGATCACGCAGATGAACCAGACGACGCAGCAGACGGCCGCCAATTCCGAGGAGACGGCGGCGGTGGTGCAGGAACTCGCGGGACAGGCCGGCGGGATGCAGTCTATGGTCGCGGAGTTCACCATCGGCGGGCGCTGAGCGTTTCCGCCGGGAGGCGTTTCGATGACCACCGTCGTCGATCCCGAGGGTCTGGCGCGGGCCGTCGCCCGCGGCCGCAGCGCCGTGTTGTTCCACGCGACGTGGTGTCCGCACTGCCGTCGCTTCGCGCCGGAGTTCCGGCGCGCGCTGGAGGCGGCCGACGGGCGGCGCGCCGTCGAGGCGGTCGTGGACGACGAGGCCAACCCGCTCTGGACGCTCCACGCGATCGAGGTCGTCCCGACGGTGATCTTCTTCGAGGAGGGCCGCGCGACGAAGCGGCTCGACGGCGTGCTCGGCGTCGGCCTCGACGCGGAGCGACTGGGAAGCGCGCTCGCGGAGTGATGCGCGCGCCGCGGCGGGGTACCATGCCGCCGCTATGGGACTCGGGCGGATCAAAGGCGGCATCGGCGGGAAGGCGGCGCGGGCGACGCTCGCGCTGGCGCTCGCCTGCGGCCTCGCCGCGCCGGTCGCCGAGGCGGCCGGGCGCGCGCGCCAGAGGCAAGGCGCGGCGAAGGCGGAAGTCCGCCGCGACGTCAAGCGCTACGACTCCCGCCTCTTCGGCCCCGAAGTCCCGCTCGCCGAGATCGTCGGCCGGCTCGGCCTGCCGCGCGACGACGACGGGAAGCTGCTCGCGGCGCGGGCGGTGATCATCAAGAGCCAACGGCGGCTCGAACTCTACGTCGGCGACCTGATGGTCAAGGCCTACCGCGTGCAGCTCGGCGGCCGTCCCACCGGCGACAAGGAAAAGGCGCACGATTCGCGCACCCCCGAAGGGGAGTACGCCGTCTGCCGCCACGTGCCCGGCGCCTATCACCGCGGGCTGCTGATCAACTATCCGAACCTCAAGGACGCGCAGCGCGGCCTCGCCGCGGGGCTGATCGGCGCCGACGTCGTCGCGGCGATCGAGCAGGCGACGCGCGACGGCGGCTGCCCGCCGCAGGAGACGCCGCTCGGCGGCTGGATCATGATCCACGGGCAGCATCCGAGCGTCACGGCGTGGCTGGAAAACGAGGCGCAGGAAGGGCGCGTGCGGCTCGAGCGCGGCCAAGTGCCCGGAGACGGCAATCCGCGAAGCCTGCACAAGGTGTGGGACTGGACGCAGGGGTGCGTGGCGTTGCTCAACCCGGACGTCCGGGAGTTGTTCGACTTCCTCGCCGACGGCGCGCGGCTGACGATCGTCGCCGACGGCGTTCCGGCGGCGCCGATCGCGTGGCCCCCGCCGGCGGAAGTCGATCGCGGGCCGGAGGCCGCGGCGCCGCAAGCGGCCCCGCCCGTGCGGCGAAGCAAGAAGAGTCAGGGAGCGAAGGCGCCCCAAGGCCCGTCGCCGTCCGGCCCGACGACGACGACCAAATAGGCCGCGAAGTTCCCCGCGGCGTTGTCGGTGAAGGTCGTGTCGGTCGGGTCCGCATCCTGCGCCGTCACGTCCACGAACGAGGCCTTCTTCGTCGCGTCGGCGCCGCGCAGGATCTTGTAGCGCACGGCCAGCGGATCGGCGCGCCAGACGAGGGTCACGCCGCTCCCTTTCGTCATCGAGGCGATCGCCGTGTCGCGCGTCGGCACGCCGCACTTGTGCGAGTCGCAGCCGACGCCGGCGCCGTAAACGAACGCCGCGTCGTCGATCCACCAGCCGCCGTCGGCGACGTTGACCGAATCGTCGGAAGAGAAGCGAAAACGGAGTTTGACGGTCTGGCCGACGTAGGACGAGAGGTCGGCGACCGTGCGGCGGAACGACGTCGATCCGGTCCACGCCTGCTGTCCGCTGAGCGCGCCCCCCTTGAGCGTCGCGTCGTAGCCGCCTTCGGTGAAGTGCGATCCGACGTCGTTCCAGTTCGCGCCGCCGTCGGTCGAAATCTCCAGCCGTCCGCCGTCCCACGACGCCTCGGAGGCGATCTGGTGCCAGACCTCGAAGCGCGGGTTCGGGGCGACGACGGTGTAGGCGGGGGTGGCGAGCCACTTCTCGCTCGTCGAATCCGGATCCGAGCAGTGGAACGAGTACTGCCCGCCCTGGGTGTTGTTGGCCGTGGCGACGATCGCCCAGTCGTCCGTCCCGCTGCCCGCGCCGTGGGTCCAGCCGGACGGCGCGGCGCCGGCGTGCTCCATCGTCTCCGTCGTGCGCGTCTCGCTGAAGTCCCGGTTCAGCGTCGCCTGGAACGAGGTCGAGGCGGCGAGGCCGCCGTCGCCGGTCGCGGCGACCGTGAACGTCGCCGAGTCGAGGCAGGAGACGGCGCCGATCTGCACGTGGAAGTTGATCGCCTGCGACGCGCCCCCGGCGAGCGTCCCGACGACCAGCGGGGCTTCGGTCACGTAGATCTTGCTGGTCGAGGAGAGGGTCGCGGCGACGTTCGTCGCGGCCGTCAGGCCGTAGTTGTGAAGCGTGGCGCGGACGACGACCCACTCGCCGGGGTCGCCGTAGCCGTCGGGGTCGCACCCCGCGGAATCGTCGAGCGCGGCGGGATCGAGCCCGAGCACCGCGCCGGCGGCGGGATCGACCGGGATCGTCGTCTCGACCGGCCGGCGGCCGGGACGGGTCGCCGTGACGGCGATCGTTCCGGTCGCCGCCGGCGGCGGCGCGAGGGTCAGCGCGACGTGCCCCGCCGCGTCGGTGTAGGCCGCCTCGAGCACGTGGTCCGACGAGCGCTGCACGGCGACGAGCGCGCCGGCGATCGGGTTCGTCCCGTCGGTGACCGTCGCCTCGAACGCCGTTCCGCCGACCGCGAGGCTCGGCGTCGTCGTCATCGACATCGCCTTCGGCGCGCCGAGCCAAATCGAAAGGGACGGCTCGGAGAGCAGCGTGTAGATCTGGTAGTAGTAGGCGACGTTGTCGGCGGCGCCGTAGTGGTTGTAGACGTCGAGCTTGGCGAGGTTCGTCAGCTGCCCGGCCAAGGGGGCGGCGGCCGAGAAGAGATGCTGGTGGAACGAGCGCTCGAGGATGTCGTCCTCGTCCCAGTAGCTGTAGTCGCTCGCTCCCCAGTAGCCGACCGAACCCTTGTTCGCCGACTTCTGCCAAGTCTCGCCGACGACGTCCGAACCGTAGTTGATGTGCGCGGTGAGGCAGGCGTTGGCGACGACGAACGGATACATGCCCGAGTTCGTGTTCGCCGCCACGTCGGCCTGCCGGTAGCTGGCCGAGCCGTTGTCCCCCGGCCCGTACCACATGCTCTCCGCCCCGTGGCCGGAGTACTCGACGATCCCGCGGCCGTCGTTGATCGACGCGGAAATGTCGGCGCGCGTCGCGCCGTAGCTGTGGTAGTGCCGGTCGCTCGCCGCCGCGCCGTGGCTGTACGCCGTCTGCTGGTAGCCGTTCGGCACGTAGTACGTCGTGTTGACGTAGTCGTGCGTCGTCTCGATCGTGGTGATGTAGTCGGCTTCCTGCGTGCCGACGAACCCGGCCTTGGAGAGCCACGCGGTCGTGGGGAACGTCGCGCGCTCGTACATCAGCAGCTTGTTCACGACGTTGGTCGTCTCGGCCGCGGTCTGCGTCGAGATCCGCGCGATCGCGAGGTCCGGGAGGTAGTCGCTGCCGTCCACGCAGGCGTACCAGTTCTCGTCCGGCTGGCTGTAGCCCATCGCCGAGCCGACGTGCACCGGCACGTAGGCGCTGTCGCCGACGAGCAGCACGAAGCCGAGCGACGGATGGCTCCACTGCTGGTACCGCTGCTGGATCGCCGCCTTGACGGCGACGTCGTCGGGCGAGACGCCGATCTGCGAGGTCTTGAGCACCTCGACCTTGAAGCCGGTCCTGCGCTTCCAGTCCACGAACGGCTGCAGCGCGGAGACGAGGCTGTCGTGGACGATCACCAGCATCCCTTCGGCGCCTTCGTCGGTCGCTCCGCCCACGCCGACCGGGCCGGATGTCGCCGCCGCCGTCTCGTTGGTCGAGGCGACGACTCCGGCGAGCGCGGCGTCGAGCTGCGGCGAGGCGAGGCGCGCGGCCTCGGCGTTCTCCTTGGCCGCGGCGCCCTCGGCGTTCGCCTTGACCGCGGCGCCCTCGGCGACGAGGCGCACGCCGATCGACGGGCAGACGCGCAGCTCGCCGCGCGCCGGGTTGGCGCGGACCGGGCGGATCTCGACCAGCGCGACCTCGCGCCCGCGGATCACGGCGCGGTCCACGATCTCCGCCGCGGCGGCGGGGTAGAGCTCGTCCTTGGCGTAGGCCAGGTGGTCCTCGACGTAGGGGACGACCGCTCCCTCGACCTTCGGAACCGGCGGCTGGACCGGCAACAGCCGATCGGGGAGGCCCCACTCCTTCAGCGAGACCGTCGTGCAGACCCCTTCGTCCACGTCGAGCGCGACCGCGGCGCCGCGCGGAACTTCGACGAGGCGGCGGCTCGCCGGAAGACGGGGATGACCGAGCGCGCCGGTCACGCCGCCGCCCTGAAGCTCGAGGACGGCGCGCGGTCCGCGCTCCGTCGGCGCCTCGCCGACCATCAGGCCGGGCGTCTCGAGGCGCGCCGCGTAAAGCGCCCCGGCCGAGCTCTCCTGCTTGAGCGCGGCGGGCGCCGGGGCCGCGGCGCCGGCGAGCGGCACGTAGCGGCTCGGCGACGGAAATCGTCCGTCGGCGACGGCGGAAGTGATGCAGCACAGCGACAGCAGAGCCATGACGACGTGACGGGTGGGGGGCATCGCTGGTCCTTGGGGCGGCCGCGGGGGGCGGCGGCAATTGAGTGAAGGATAGCCCGAATCAGGTTCGGCCGAAGAGGCGCCCGCGATCGCCGTACGCTCTGGGCATGGGACATTCGGTCGCCCAAACCGAAGGCGTCCGCGTGGAGGTCAGGAGCTTCTACCTCCCCGACCGATCCGAGCCTGCGCGGGACATCTACTTCTTCGGCTACCGGGTGCGGATCGCCAACGAAGGCCAGTCGCCGGTGCGCCTCGTCAGTCGGCATTGGATCGTCACCGACGGCGAGGGGCGGGTCGAGCACGTCCGCGGCCCCGGCGTCGTGGGCGAGCAGCCGCGGCTCGAGCCGGGGGAGGCGTTCGAGTACACCAGCTTCTGCCCGCTCCCGTCGTCGTTCGGCGCGATGCGCGGCAGCTACCAGATGGTCCGCGACGACGGGTCGTGGTTCGACGCCGTGATCGACTCCTTCTCGCTGGAGATGCCGCGCTCGCTCAACTGAGCGCCTGCACGGTGAAGCCGAGATTGTTGCGGCCGCCGAACGACGTCGCGCGGCCGTCCGATGCGCGTCGCCGGCGACGGCGGCAAGGCGATTCCGGTCCTTTCGCGCGCGGCTTCGAGACGCAAACGCCCACTGATTCGACGGACCGTCCCCCTGCAACAATCTCGGCTTCACCGTGAGCGGCTTGCCGTCGTCCCGCCGCGACGTTAGTGTCTTCTCCGATGAGATTAGTTCGCGCGATTGCCCGCTGGTTGGCGAAGGACCGGTCTCGGTCCTCCCGCGCCGCCGCCGACTGCGGCGCCGCGCGCGGTCCTTGGCGTTCGCTCGGCGCCGGCCCGTCGTGCGGAACAGGAGCTTCCTCTTGCGGGGGCGGCTGTCTCGGCTGCCCTCTGGCATCGCGCGCGCCCATCGTTCCGGACCCGCCCCCTAGCGCGCCCGCGCCGCGTTGAGACCGGCCGTCGCGGGCCGCCGCCGCTGGATCTGTTTGCGGCGCGCGGCGTCCGAAGGCGACAAACCCACGGTGACGCCGAGCCTGTTGCACGGGAACGGACCGGCGAATCAGTAGGCGCGTGTCGCCTCGGATTGCACGCAAGCTGACCGAAGCCCTGTTCCCTCCGCCGCGGAGGAGACGTGGAGAAGAGCCGCGCGGACTCATTCGGGCGGCGCAACAGTCTCGGCTTCACCGTGCGACAATCCCCGCCCCAACGAGGGGGATCTTCTGCGATGAATCGTCCGACGACGCTCGCCCGACTCCTGCTCTGCCTCGCCCCTGCGTTCCTCGCCGCCTGCGCCACGGTCCCCGGACCGCGCCCCGCGGCGCCGCGTTTCCCCGCGGCGGTCGAGGCGCCGGCCCGCCCGCCGCGCGTCGCGGTGGTGCTCGGCGGCGGCGGCGTGCGCGGCTTCGCCGAGATCGGCGTGCTCCACGTGCTCGAGCAGGAGCGCATCCCGGTGGACATCGTCGTCGGGACCTCGGTGGGGAGCCTCGTCGGCGCCTTCTACGCCGACTCGGGCCGCGTCTTCGACGCCGAGTTTCTCGCCGCGGGGATCGAGGAACGGGACCTCTTCGACTACAGCGCGATGGCCGTTTTTTCGGGAGGGTTAATCAAGGGGGAGCGGCTCGAGGACTACGTGCGGAGCCGGCTGCGCCACCACCTGATCGAAAAGATGGAGGTGAAGTACGCCGCGGTCGCGGTGGACGTGACGACCGGCAAGACGACGGTCTTCGATCGCGGCCCCGTGGCCCCGGCGGTGCACGCCTCCTGCGCGATCCCCGGCGTCTTCGTGCCGGTGGAGATCGACGGCGCGACCTACGTCGACGGCGGCGTGACCGATCCGTTGCCGGCCGACGTGGCGCGCGGCATGGGGGCGGACGTCGTGATCGCCGTCGCGGTCCCGCCCGCCGTGCCGCGGACGCGGCCGAAGAACCCGCTGGAGGTCGCCTTCCACGCCGTGACGTTGATGACGGCGGAGATCGGCCGGCTGCGGGCGCGCGAGGCCGACGTCGTCGTCGAGCCGAACCTCGGCGTCGTCGGCTTTCGCGACTTCGACCGGCGGCGCGAGATGATCGAGGCCGGCGAGGCGGCCGCCCGCGCCGCGCTGCCCGCGATCCGCGCGGCGATCGCGGCCCGTTCCCGCTGACGGAGGCGCCCGACGCGCCGCGTCTGCGCGCCGGAAAGGACGTTCTCTTCTCTCGCCCGGCCCGCCCCGTGCGTGTATTCTCTTTTCGCACCTTGTCGCGCTCCGTCGCGGCCTTGCGGGAGGATTTCTGAGCGACGCCCCGAAAACCGCCACCGTCCTCGTCATCGACGACGAGGAACTGGTCCGCAACGTCTCGCGCCTGATGCTCGAGCGTTTGGGGTACCGCGCGCTCACCGCCGGCGACGGGGTCGAGGGGATCGAAGTCCTCGAACAGCACCCCGGCGAAATCGACGCCGTGCTGCTCGACATGACGATGCCGCGGATGGGCGGGCTCGAGACGTTCCAGGAGCTCCAGCGCCGTCAGCCCGGCATCAAGGTCATCCTCGCCTCGGGCTACAACGAAGAAGACGCCGCGGAACGGTTCCGCGGGCACGGCTTGGCCGGGTTCCTGCAGAAGCCGTTCCAAATGCCCGCTCTGTCCGAGAAGCTGCGCGCCGCCCTCTCGTGAGTCTCGTCCGCTCCGCGGGGCGTTTCGCCCCCGCCGCGCTCCCGACGCAGGGCGCCGGCGAAAGGCCGCGCCTTTGCTTGATGCGTAAAACTGTCGGCTCTAACGTCGCACACTGCGGGGCTTCCGCCCCATCGACCCACTGAGGAGCCGCTTCTTGCTCGTTCGCCGCGAGGTCCTGCTTCGCCTCGGCGCGGTCGCGCTCGCCGCCGCCCTGGGCGCGGCGCCCGCATCCGCGGCGCCGGCGGGCGCCACGGTCCCGCGGCGGCTCGTGGTCGTGGACGAGGACGACGCGCCGCCTTACCTCTTCCGCGGTTCGGACGGTCGGCTCGCCGGCTTCACCGTCGATCTTTGGCGGGAGTGGGAGCGCGTCTCCGGCGTGTCGGTGGACATCCAAGGCGGACCGTGGCTCGAGATGCAGCGCGCCGTTCTTGACGGGCGCGCCGCCGTCATCAACGGCCTCAATCGCTCGCCGGCCCGCGAGCGCCTCTTCGACTTCGGCGAGCCGATCGACCACATCCCCGCGCGGATCTTCTTCGACCCGCGTCTCGGCGGCCTCACCAGCGTCGAGGCGCTCCGCCCGTTCGCCGTCGGCGTCGTGGCGGGGGACTACGCCGAAGAGTTCCTGCGGAGCCGCGGCGTCCAGGACCTTCGTTTGTACCCGCGGTACGAGACGCTCGTCGCGGCGTTTCAACGCGGCGAGGTGCGGGTCTTCGTCGCCGAGGAACCGATCGTCGCCTACGCGGTCTTCGAGCGCGGTCTCGAGGACCGCGTGCGGATGTCGCCGCCGCTCTACGACTCCGAACTGCGCCCCGCCGTGCGGAAGGGGGACGAGGCGACGCTGCGGCTCGTCGCGGACGGCTTCGCCAAGATCCCGCCGGAGCGGATCGCGGAGCTCCGCGACCGTTGGCGCGGCGAGGCGCTCAAGGGCTCGCGTCTCTCCGTCTCGGCGATCCTCTGGGGACTCGCCGCGCTGCTCGCCGTCGCCGCCGCGCTCGTCGCCTGGAACCGCGTGCTGCGCGCCCGCGTCCGCGCCAAGACGTCGGAGCTGCGGGCGGCGATGGAGCGGCTGCGGGAGAGCGAGTCGGCTTCGCGCCTGCTCGTCGAGACGGCGCAGGACCTGATCTGCACGCTCGCCGCCGACGGCACGATCGTCTCGGTCAACGCCGCGGCGCGGCGCGTCACCGGCTTCGGGCCGGAGGAGCTCGTCGGACGGCCGATTTCCGACTTCGTCCATCCCGACGACGTCGGGCTGCAGGAGCGGATGCTCGCGCAGCTGCTGCGCGGCGAGGCGCCGCTCCCCTACGACCTGCGGCTACGCCGGGCTTCGGCGGACTTCGCCAACGCCGAGGTCTCCGCGACGCCGATCCTGCGCGACGGCAGGACGGCCGGCGTGGTGGCGGTGTTGCGCGACATCACGCTGCGCCGCCGCGCCGAGGAGGCGCTCGCCGCGGAGAAGGAGCGTCTGGCGGTGACCCTGCGCAGTCTCGGCGACGGCGTCGTCGCGACCGACGTCGCGGGCCGCGTGCTTCTCGTCAACCGCGCCGCGGAAGAGCTGACCGGCTGGCCGCGCGAGGAGGCGGAAGGACATCCGCTGGCCGACGTCTTCGCGCCGCTCGACGAGCGCACGCGGGAGCCGGCGCACGATCCGCTGCGCGCGCTGGCCAAGGCCGGCGGCGCCTCGGCCCTCTCGTTCCGCTCGCTGATCGCGCCGCGCGGCGGCGACGGGCCGGACCGGCTCGTCGAATACAGCGTGGCCGCCGTCCGCGACAAGCGCAGCAACGTCGTCGGCGCGGTGCTCGTTTTCCGCGACGTCACGATCAAGGAGCGGCTCGACGCCGAGCGGCGGCGCAACGCGCGGCTCGAGTCGGTGGCGCTGCTCGCCGGCGGCGTCGCCCACGACTTCAACAACATCCTGACCGGCGTGCTCGGCAACCTCTCGCTCGCCGAGATGGCGCTGCCCGAGGACGTCGCGACGGCGCAGGAACGGGTGGCCGAGGCGGCTCGCGCCGCGGCGCGCGCCCAGGGCCTGACGCGCCAACTGCTGACGTTCGCCAAGGGCGGCTCTCCGGTCAAGCGCACCCTCTCGATCGGCGAACTGACGCGGGAGTCGGCCGCGTTCGCCGTGCGCGGCTCGCAGGCGCGCTGCGCCTTCGATCTCCCGGCCGACCTCTGGCCGGCCGACGCGGACGCCGCGCAGATCAACCAAGTGTTGCAGAACTTGGTGATCAACGCCGTGCAGGCGATGCCGCAGGGGGGCGTGATCGAGATCTCCGCCGCGAACACGGTCGTGGACGCCGCGGACGGGCTGCCGCTCAAGGAAGGCCGTTACGTGCGGCTGACGGTGCGCGACCACGGCTGCGGGATTCCGCCGGAGATGCAGCAGCGGATCTTCGATCCCTACTTCACGACGAAGAAGGAAGGGACCGGCCTCGGCCTCGCGACGAGCTACTCGATCGTCCGCAAGCACGACGGCCACGTCGCCGTCGAGTCGGCGCCGGGCGCCGGCGCCGCGTTCCACGTCTACCTTCCGGCCGCGGCGCGGACGCCGATCCCCGTCGCCGGCCCCGTCGCCGCGCCGGCCTGCGCGCCGCGGCGCGGCTGCCGTGTCCTCGTCCTCGACGACGACGACGCGGTGCGCGACGTCGCGCTGCAGATGCTCGCCACGCTCGGCTTCGACGGCGAGGCGTTCGCCGACGGCGCCGCGGCCGCCGAGGCGTTCGCCGCGGCCCGCGCCGCGGGACGCGGATTCGCGGCCGCCGTGCTCGACCTGACCGTGCCCGCGGGACTCGGCGCCGAAGAGACCGCGCTGCGCCTCAGGGCGATCGATCCCGGCGCGCGCCTCGTCGTGACGAGCGGCTACGCGACCGCGCCGCCGATGGTCGATCCCGCCGCGCACGGCTTCGCGGCGGCGATCGTCAAGCCGTACACCCCCGCCGAACTCGCCGACGTCCTGGAGCGCGCCCTGTCCGCCGCCGTCTGAACTCCCTCGGCGTACATTCCGATGACGGAACAATGGTGTGGCGCTCGCAGCATGGGTCGCCGCACGGCGCGGCGCCCCCCCGAGGGCCACGTTCGAGGGAGGGCGGGCCATGGACACCGTACCGTTCAGGCTGCGGTCCACGCTGGAGCGCCACGGCGTGATGTACGAGACGATCCGCCATCGGCGCGACTACACGGCGCAGGAAACCGCGGAACACACGAAGACCCCCGGACGGGAGTTCGCGAAGGCGGTCCTGATGCGGCTCGACGGCAACTTCGCGATGGCCGTCGTGCCGGCCGACCACCGCGTCGAGGTCGATCAAATCCGCAAGCTGACCGGGGCGAAGGAAGTCCGGCTCGGCACGGAGCGCGAGCTGCGCGATCTCTGCCCCGACTGCGAGCCGGGCGCGACGCCCCCGTTCGGCAACCTCTACAACCTGCCGGTCTACCTGAGCGACTGGCTCACCGGCGACGAATGGATCACGTTCAACGCCGGCACGCACGAGCAGGCGATCCGCATGCGCCTCTCCGACTACATGCGGATCGTCCAGCCGCAGGTTCTCGACTTCTCGACGCAGCACTGACGGCGCGGCGGGGCGGCGGGCGCGGCAAATGGTATCGTGGGCGGGTTCCCGCCCACGAGGAGTCGTCCCATGCCGCGCCTCGCCCTTGCCGGTTTGCTGGCCGTCGTCTTCGCTTTGCCCGCCCTCGCCGCCGAGCCCGCCGCCGCGCCCCCCGCGCCGGCGCCGTCTCCGGCGCAGGACCACGTCAAGTACGTTCCGAAGTACGAGGATCCGCTCCTCAAGGAGATGGAGGCCGCGGACGCCAAGCGGGACGAGGCCGAGGAGGCCGCGACCGCCAAGATCCGCGCCGACCGGAAGGCCGCCAAGGAGGCGGAGAAGGCCGCGCGGACGACGCTGCGCTTCGACATGTCGAAGCTCGTCAAGCCGGCCGGGCCGCAGGCGTTCAAGCAGGCGTTCCACTTCCCGCCGCAGGCGCAGTACCTCACCAACACCTGCTGGAGCTTCTCCACGACCTCGTTCTACGAGTCGGAGATCGCGCGCCTGACCGGCCGCAAGGTCAAGCTCTCCGAGATCTACACCGTCTACTGGGAGTGGGTCGAGAAGATGCGCGGCTTCGTGCGGACGCGCGGCGACCAGCCGGTCGCCGAGGGCTCCGAATCGAACGCGCTGCCGCGGATCTGGAAGCAGTACGGCATCGTGCCGCTTTCGGCCTATCCGGGCACGAAGGCGGCCGACGGGCGGCACGACCACGCGCGCCTCGCGCAGCGGATGGAGAGCTTCGCGCGCTGGATCAAGGAGAACGACCTCTGGGACGAGGATCTCGTCGCGACGATGACCCGCGCGATCCTCGACCGCGAGATCGGCGCCCCGCCGGCGAGCTTCGAGTTCGAGGGGAAGACCTACACGCCGAAGAGCTTCCTCGACGACGTGACGAAGCTGAAGCTCGACGACTACGTCGAGATGGTGTCCACGCTCGCCGATCCGTTCTACACCTTCACGGAGTACAAGTACCCGGACAACTGGTGGCGCAGCAAGGAGTACTACAACGTCCCGCTCGACGAGTGGTACGCGGCCCTCAAGCGCGCCCTCTCCGCGGGCTACACCGTCGCCGTGGGCGGCGACGTGAGCGAGCCGGGGATCAACGGCTTCGAGGACGCGGCGATCGTGCCGAGCTTCGACGTCCCGCAGGAACTGATCGGCCAGGACGCGCGCGAACTGCGGATCAACAACGGCACGACCGACGACGACCACGGCCTGCACGCGGTCGGCATCGCGCAGGCCGGCGAGCACGACTGGATCCTGATCAAGGACTCCGGCCGCTCGGCGCGCTGGGGCAAGTTCGAGGGGTACTACTTCTACCGCGACGACTACGTGAAGCTGAAGATGCTCGGCTTCACGGTGCACAAGGACGTCGTGAAGGACCTGCTCGCCAAGCAGGCCCGCTGATCCCGCGGCGCGGGCGGGCCGGCCGGGCCGGACGAACCGCGGGCGACGCGCCCGCGGACGATCCGACGCCCCGGCGGCCCGCCCCGTTCCGCCGGCGGGGCCGCGCCGGGAGTCGCCGATGACCGCACCGAGCCGTCTCGTCGCCGCGCTGTTCCCGATGCCGCCGCGCCGCTTCGCCTGGGCGCGTCCCGCGCAGGTCGCGCTGCGGTCGGTCCACATCGCCGCGATGGGGCTGGTCCTCGGGGGAGTCGGCTGCGGCGCCGACGCCGAGCGGCTCCTCTGGCCGATCGTCGTCGTCGTCGCCACCGGTTTCGCGCTGCTCGGCGTCGACCTCGCGAAGAGCTGCTGGTACGCCGTGCAGGGGGCGGGCGCCGCGGTCTGGCTGAAGCTGGCGCTGCTCGGGCTCGGGAACCTTTTCCCCGCGGCGCGTCTCGAGTTGTACGTCGCGGCGACCGTCGTCGCGTCCGTCGGCGCGCACATGACGAGCGCGCTGCGGCACTACTCGTTGGTCCACGGGCGCGTTCTGGACTGAGGCGCGGGCGCGCCGCGCGACCGCGCGCCGCTCGGCCCTCCGGCGCGTCGCTCAGTCCCGCGGCGCGATCCGCACCACGACCTTGCCGACGTTGCGGCGCGAGGCGAGACGCTCGTGCGCCTCGCCGATCCGCGCGAACGGAAAGACCCCGTCGATCACCGGGACGAGCTTGCCGTCCGCGGCCAACTCCAGCGCGCGCAGCAGATCGGCGCGACGCCCCATCGTCGAACCGAGAATCTCCTGGTTCTTGAAGAAGATCGGCCGGAAGTCCGCCTGCAGTTCGAACCCGGACGTGGCGCCGCAGAAGACGTACCGCCCGCCCCGCGCGAGAAGGCGCAGCGACGGGGCGAAGGTGGCGGCGCCGACGCTGTCCACGACGACGTCGATCCCCTCGCTCCCCGCCCAGGCGCGCGCCTTCGCCGTCCAGTCGGGATCGCCGTAGTCGAACGCGTCGTCGGCGCCGAGGCGCCGCGCGAGGTCGAGCTTGGCCGGCGCGCCGGCCGTCGCCGCGACGCGGGCGCCGACGAGGCGCGCGATCTGGATCGCCGCCGAACCGACGCCCGACGCGGCGGCGTGGACCAGAAGACGCGTTCCCGGCGCGGCGCGTCCCTTGCGGACGACCATGTTCCACGCCGTGAGGAACGTGAGCGGGAAGGCGGCCGCGGCGTCGTCGTCGAGGCGCGGCGGCGCGGGCGCGACGTTCGCCGCGGGAAGCAGGACGTGTTCCGCGCTCGTGCCGTCGCGCGTCTCGCCGAGGATGGCGTAGGAGGCGCAGAGGTTGTCGTCGCCGGCGAGGCAGCGGCGGCAGCGCCCGCACGAGAGCCCCGGCAGCACGACGACGCGCGTTCCTTCCGCCGGCTCGAGGACGCCGGGGCCGAGCCGCACGATCGTGCCGCAGCCGTCCGAGCCCGGAACGAGCGGCAGGGGGAAACGGACGCCGGGAATCCCGCCGCGCACCCACAGGTCGAGATGGTTCAAGGCCATCGTCTCGAGGCGGACCAAGACCTCCCCGGGGCCGGGCTCGGGGACCGGGCGGTCCTCGAACAACAGCGCCTCGGGACCGCCGTGCCGGCGGACGCGGACGACGCGCGACGTCTCCATCGTTTCCTCCGAACCGATGGATATACGGCGCGGCGCCCCCCAATCGTTCTGCCTTGGGCGGCCGTCCGCACTATATTGGGGACGTTCCGCGCCCGGCTTCGGCCGGGAAGGAGAGCGCGATGATCGGGAAGAGGCTGTCCCGCACGGCGGTCGCCGCCGTCGTCCTCGTCGCCGCGGGCTCGATCGCCGTGGCGGGTCTGTTCGGTGGCAAGAAGGACAAGGCCGATCCCGGCGCCGGCGATCTGGCGGTGATCGATCTGCGGGTCCACGAGATCCGCACCGACGGGGGCGTTCCGCGGGTCGTCGTGCAGGCGCTCGTCGAAAACCAAAAGGCCGTGCCGCGCGCCGGCGCGTTCGAGTTGATCGTCCGCGTCAAGGACGCCAAGGAAGCGCTCGGCACGTGCGAAGGGGACGGCCTGCCGCAGGGCCAGGTCGCGCTCTGCGAAATCTGGCTTCCCAACGCCTCGATCCGGCAAGGGGAGGTCTACGAAGCGGTGCTGAACCGCCAGGTCGGCGACTTCAATCGCTGGGACACCGATCCGAGCGACGACCGCCGCCTCTACGAAGTCCGGACGGTCACCGAGGGCGGGCAGACGCTCCGCCTCGCGGGATTCGAGGTCGTGCCGCAGACGATCCAAGGCGCGGCCGAGGTCCAGTTCCGCTTCCAGGTCGAAGGGGCTCACCTCGTCTGGCTGCTTGCCGAAGACCGCGCGCCGCGGCTGCTCGCGGGCCATCCCGCGGACGGTCTGCTGCAGGGGAAGGGGCGGGAGCGGATCTCCTCGACCGGGCCGGTGACGCTCGTCGCGCGGAACTCGTTCGGGGCGTTCGTCTACCAGACGATCCCGGTGCTCAACGTCTACCAGCAGGGAACGCCCGCCTGGGCGCGCGAGAAGAAGCCGGAGCCCGAGGCCTCGGCGACGATCCGGATCCTCGACCCGGGGGTCTACGACATCGACGAGGACCAGGTGATCCTCGACAAGCTCCGCTCCTACCTCAACTCCAAGGACTGGACCGCCTCGCTCGACCGGATTCGCGCGGGCGAGGGGGCGGGCCGCTCCCGCCGCGACAGCGCGCTCAACCCGAAGGCGCGCGAGCGGGACCGGCAGGAGGAAGAAGCCCCGGCGGCGCCGGAGCGCTGACCGCTTCCGTCGCGGCCGTTCGTCCGGGATTTCTCCGTCCCCGACGCGGCGCGGGGGCGAAGGGGCGTAGATTTCGCCGCGGGGAGGAACCGCCGATGTGCGCGAAGCTGTCCCTGCCGCGGCTGATGGTCGTCACCGACCGCCACGCAACCGGCGGGCGGGACCTCGTGGACGTGCTGGCCGCCGCGGCGGCCGGCGGGGCGCGGTTTTTCCAAGTGCGCGAGCGGGATCTCCCTCCCGACGTCCTCCTGGAACTGGTCGAGGACATCCAAAGCGCCTTGCCTCCGGGAACGCTGATCGTCGTCAACGGGCGCCCCGAGATGGCGCGCGAGCGCGGCTGCGGCCTGCACCTTTCCGCGGCGGCGCCGCTGCCGGAGAAGCCGCTTCCCGAGCCGTGGGGACGCGCCGTGCACGACGAGGCGGAGACGGCCCGCGCGCTGGCCGACGGCGCGCGCTATCTGGTCGTCGGCACGATCTACCCCACGCCTTCCAAGCCCGGTTTCGCCGGGGCGGGGCCGGGGCTCGTGCGGCGCGTCGCCGCCGCCGCCGGCGCCGTGCCGGTTTTCGCGATCGGCGGGGTGGACGAGGGGCGGATCGCCGAACTGCGCGAGGCCGGCGCCTACGGGGCGGCCGTCCGTCGCGCCGTCCTCGGCGCGGCCGATCCGGCCGCCGCCGCGCGCCGGCTCCTCCGCGCGCTCGGCGCGCGTCCGTCCGGGCGCTCCGGGGCCGAGGCCGCCTCCGCGAGTTGACAAAGCCGGCGGGGGAAGGTGTCATGGCCGCCCCGGGCGCGAACCTGCGCGCGCCGGCGGGGGACGCCCCGATGCCGATCGTCGAACCGACCGTCGAACGCACCTACGAACGTCTGCGGGAGCTGCTCGCGGACGTCGTTCCCGATTTCGAGCTGCGCCGCAAGGCGGAGCTGGTCTTCGAAATCAACCAGCTCAAGGCCCGCCGCGGCGCGGTGATCCTCGGCCACAACTACATGGAGCCGGCGCTGTTCCACGGCGTGCCCGACTTCGGCGGCGACTCGCTCGAGCTCTCGCGGCGCGCCGCCGAAACGGGCGGCGATCCGATCGTCTTCTGCGGCGTGCGCTTCATGGCCGAGACGGCGAAGATCCTCAACCCGACGCGGACCGTGCTGCTGCCGGCGAAGGTCGCCGGCTGCTCGCTGGCCGAGGCGGTGACCGCCGAGGACGTGCGCGAGCTCAAGCGGCGCTACCCCGGCGTTCCGGTCGTCACCTACATCAACACCTACGCCGACGTGAAGGCCGAATCGGACGTCTGCTGCACCTCCGGCAACGCGGCGAACGTCGTGCGCTCGCTGGACGCGCCGACGGTGATCTTCCTCCCCGACGAGTACCTCGCCGGCAACGTCGCGCGCGAGACCGGGCGGACGATCATCTACCCGACGAAGACGCCGAAGGGCGCCGCGTCGCGCGACGAGGCGCTCGAGTACGCGATGATCGGCTGGACCGGCCGCTGCGAAGTGCACGAGAAGTTCACCGTCGAGGACATCGCCGCGGTGCGCCGGCAGTTCCCCGACGTCGTGATCCTCGCCCATCCCGAGTGCAGCCCCGAGGTCGTCGCGGCGTGCGACTTCTCGGGGAGCACCTCGGCGATGCTCGCCTACGTGCGCAAGGC
>JAJFTU010000386.1 GCA_021372775.1 bacterium
GAACGACCCGAAGCAGGCGGCGCGGCTGATGCGCAAGCTGTTCGACGCCGGCGGGTTGCCGGTCGGCGGCGGCATGGAGGAGGCGCTGCGCCGGATGGAGGCCGGGGAGGATCCGGACCGGATCGAGGAGCAACTGGGGGACGATCTGGACGGGGATCCGTTCGGGGCGCCCGGGAAGCGTCTGCGCAATCGCCTCCGCCGTCTCGCGCCGCCGACGCACGACCCTCATTTGTACGAGCTCTGATCGGGCGCGGGGGTTTCGCGACGCAAGGCCCGCGGGTTTCGCGAGTCAAGGCCCGCGGGTTTCGCGACTCAAGGCCCGCGCGTTTCGCCACGCAAAGCCCGTGGGTTTCGCAGCGCAAGGCCCGCGCGTCTCGGGGCGCCGCCGGTCGTCCGTCAGGGGGGCGCGGCGGACCGCCTTAACTGAGGGGTCCGCCGACCCCCCCCTGACGGCCGACCTCATGTCGCTGCTCCAGAACCACGCGTAGCCCCCGTCGCAACGGGCGCCGTGCCCGCGACGGCTGCGGTGACCGCAACGGCCGCGGTGATCGCGCTGGGCGCCGCGATCGGGACGGGCGCCGGGATCGCGACGGGCGCCGGGATTGCGACGGGCGTGTAGGGGCGGCTGGCGCGCCACGATTATCGTGTCCCCGCTCAGGATTCCACCGCGCCTGCCGCCCGACGACATTCGCGCGCAACGTTGCCTTTGAACGTCGAAAGGCAAGGATGCGCGAGGTCCACGTCGGGAGGCAGGCGCGGTGGTGGCGCCGTTGTTCCGACGACGTGATCGGCGCGCCAGCCTCCCCTACACGACCAATTCACGCGCAACGTTGCCTTAATGCCCAAAGGCAAGAGGGTGCTGTGTCCACGTCGGGAGGCAGGCGCGGTGGGGGCGCCGTTGTTCCGCCGACGTGATCGGCGCGCCAGCCTCCCCTACACGACCCATTCCCGCGCACCATCGAAACAGGGCGCGGTGGTGACGCCGTTGTCCCGAAGACGACGAGCGTGTCGTGCGGCGGGGGGCGGCGGCGGAGCATTGCCCCGTCGCGGAGCCGCCGCCCCCCGTCGCGCGACACGCGCCCTTCGACGGACACGCGCCCTATTGTTTCAGCGCGAGAAGCGACATGACCTCCGCGAACCAAGGCCGCGGCGCGGGGCGATGCGGGGTGCACGGACCCTTCAACCGGGACCATTCCGCTGCGGACAACCGGCGATGCGCCCGACCAAACACGACAGCGCGTCGGGCGGGCGGGGGCGGCGGCGCAGCCGTTGCCCCGTGGCGGAGCCGCCGCCCCCGCCGCACGACGCGCGTGCCGCGGGACGCGCGGGATTTGCGGCGGCGGAAGGCCAGCGCGTTCTGACGAAATGCAAAAGGCAGGGTTGCGCTGGGTCCGGCTCGGGAGGCAGGCGCGGTGGGGGCGCCGTTGTTCCGACGACGTGATCGGCGCGCCAGCCTCCCCTACGGGGTCAATTTGATGCCCACCGTGGCCCAGGCGTCGCGGACCGCGCGGACCTCGCGCGAGTCGGCGCCGTACAGCGACGTCGCGACCTCGGTCGTCGCCTGCGCGGCGTCGCGGAACTGGGCGTCGGGACGCAGGCGGTCGCGCAGGACGACGTACCAGACGCGCCCCGCCCGCTCCCACGCCGCGCCGCCGATCGCCGTCGCCGCGAGACAGAACGCCCGGTTCGGGATGCCGGAGTTGATGTGCACCCCGCCGTTGTCGTCGGCGGTCTCGACGAAGCCGTCCATGTGTCCCGGCTGCGGGTCCTTCCCCAGCGTCGGATCGTCGTACGCCGTCCCCGGCTCGCGCATCGAGCGGATCGCCCGCCCCTTCACCCGCGCCGTGAAGAGCCCCTCGCCGATCAGCCAGTCGGCGTCCCCCGCCGACTGCTTCAGCGCCCGCTGCTTGACCAGCGAGCCGAAGACGTCGGAGAACGACTCGTTGAGCGCCCCGGACTGCCCGTCGTACCGCAGCCGCGCCTCGCACTGCGTCACGCCGTGCGTCAGCTCGTGGCCGATCACGTCGAGCGCCGCGGTGAAGCGGTTGAAGAGGACGCCGTCGCCGTCCCCGTAGACCATCTGCCGGCCGTCCCAGAAGGCGTTGTCGTACTGCTTGCCGAAGTGGACGGTCGAGACGAGGCGCATTCCGCGGTCGTCGATCGA
>JAJFTU010000387.1 GCA_021372775.1 bacterium
GCGGCGGTACCAGCCGGCGCGGGGGAAGCGGGTCGGCGCGCCGCGGTCGAGGTGGGCGGGGCAGTCGGGCCACGGGCAGTGGCGGGGCCGGAAGAGCTCCGGGGCGGAGGTCGGTCGCTGGTCGGGCGGCAGGGAGTCGAGCATGCCGGGGATGGGAAGCAAAGGGCGTGCCGCCGCAAGTCGTTGATTCCAAAGGAGCGGGCTCGGCGGAAACGTCCGCCGGCGGACGGCCCCGTCCGCCCGCGGACGACGGCCGACCAACACGGTCGGCTCCACGTTGTTAGGGGACGTCGGGGAGGCGGAGGACGGAGAGGAGGGCGTCGCCGTAGAGCTCGAGTTTGGCGGGGCCGATGCCTTTGATTTTCGCCAGTTCGGCGAGCGATTCGGGCCCAACCTCGGCCACGGCCCGCAGCACGGCGTCGTGGAACACCATGAACGGCGCCGTCCCGCGCCGGGCCGCTTCCTCCGCGCGCCAGGCGCGCAGCCGCGCGTAGACGCGCGTGGCGTTCGGGTTCGCTCCGCCCGTCGCGGTCGTCGGCGTTTCGCGCGCCGCGTTCCGCGCGGCGCGCCCCTGCTTCGCGCCCGGCAGCCGCGGCCCGTCGTTCTTCGAGGCCCTCGCCACGTACGCGGCGGCGGGGAACGCGACCTCGGGACGCTCGAAGCCGCGCATGGCGCGCGCGCCGGCTTCGGTCAACGCGAGGACGGAGGCGCCGACCGGGCCGCCGTCGAGCGGGACGCGGTCGATCAGCGCGGCGTCGGCGAGCGCGTCGAGGAGCCGCTTGACCCGCTCCTGGCCCATCCCGGCGAGCTTCCCGAACGTCGGCACGGCGTCGAGCCCGCGCGACAGGATCTCCTTCGACTGGCTGCCGGCGAGGACCTGCGCGATCCGCTCCTGGCCGAAGCGGCGGTCGAGGCGCGCGACGGCGGACAGCGCGACCCGCACCGCGAAGTACTGCTCGTCGTCGAGCGGTCTCGCCGCGCCGCGCCGCCGCGCCGCGCCGCGGCAGTTGTCGCAGGCGCCGCAGGGCGGGGCCGCGCCGGGGGCGTCCTCCTCGCCCGCGCCGGCGGCGAAGTAGGCGTGGACGAAGCGGGCCCGGCAGGCGCGCGTCTGCGCGAAGCGGACGATCGCCTCGAGCCGCTCGGCGTCGCGGCGCGCCTTGCGCGCGCGGAACGCGTAGTCGATCGGCGCCGGCCCCTCGCCCACGGCGACGCCGCGCTGCTCGGCCGCCTGCCGCAGCAGCCGCGCCGCGGTCTGCGCGGCCATCCGCTCCGCCGCGTCCGCGCCGAGCGCCTCGATCTCCTCGCTCGTCGGGTCGCCGGCCAGCGCCGCCCAGACGGCCTCGAAGAGCGGCCGCGAGGGGTTCGAGCCGGCGAGGAAGAACTCCTGCGTCCGCACGTCGGCCGGGCTGTAGAGCAGCTCGCACACGGAGGGCTTGCCGTCGCGTCCCGCGCGTCCGGCCTCCTGGTAGTACGCCTCGACGCTCCCCGGCAGGTCGACGTGGACGACGAGCCGGATGTCCGGCTTGTCGATCCCCATCCCGAAGGCGTTCGTGGCGACGATCGCGTCGGCGCGCCCCTCGATGAACGCGTCCTGCGCCCGCTTCCGCTCGTCGTCGCCGAGGCCGGCATGGTAGGCGACGGTGCGCGCGCGGCGGACGCGCAGCCAGGCGCACCACTCGTCCACGTTGCGGCGCGTCGCCGCGTAGACGATCGCCGGCGGGCCGATCTCCGCGAAGAGCCGCTCCAACTCCGCCTGCTTCTCCGCCCAGCCGCGGCAGTGCGCGGCGCGCAGCGAGAGGTTCGGCCGCTCGAATCCGGCGACGAACTCCAGCGCGTCGTCCACGCCGAGCTGACGCGCGATGTCGGCGCGGACTTCCGGCGTCGCCGTGGCGGTGAAGGCCCCGACCGGCGCGCCGAGACGCGCCCGCAGCGCGCCGAGGCGGCGGTAGTCGGGGCGGAAGTCGTGCCCCCACTGGCTGATGCAGTGCGCCTCGTCGACGACGAGCCGCGACGGCCGGATCCGCTCCAGCGTCGCCTGGAACGAGTCGAGCGCGAGCCGCTCCGGGGCGACGTAGGCGAGCTTGAGCCGTCCCGCGGCGAGGTCGGACATCGCCCGGCCGCGCTCCTCGGCGTCGAGGCCGGAATGGATCGCCGCCGCCGGCAGCCCGCGCGCGACGAGCGCGTCCACCTGGTCCTTCATCAGCGCGATCAGCGGCGAGACGACGATCGTCGTGCCGGGGGCGGCGAGGGCGGGGAGCTGGAAGCAGAGCGACTTGCCGGCGCCGGTCGGCATCACCGCGACGACGTTCCGCCCGGCGGTCATCGCCTCGACGATCTCCCGCTGGCCGGGGCGGAACCCGTCGTGGCCGAAGGCCCGGCGGAGCAGCGCGTCGATCGTCGGTGGCCCGGACATGCCCCGCAGTCTAAGGTCTGCGCGGCCGACCCGCTTGCCGTCCGCCGGCCGCCCGTCCCGCGCCGCCGACCCGGCCGAGCCGGACGGGCGACCGCGGCGCGCGGGACCGGAACTGGGCCGCGGCGCGGAGCGCCCCGCCTGCCCGCGGGCGCGGTCCCGCGAAGAACCGGATCGTGCCGGGAACGAGGCGGCGCCCCGCTTGCCCGCGGGCGCGGCGCCGCGAAGAACCGAATCGTGCCGGGAACGAGGCGGCGCGGCGCTTGCCCGAGGGCGCGGCCGTGCGATCCTTCCCGGCGAGGAACCTGCCCATGAACACTGCCGATCGTCGTTTCCCGCGCCTGACCCCGAGACGGCTCGCGCGCGGCGCCTGGCGCGGACTGCTGCTCGTGCTCGGCGTCGTCGCCTTCGTCGCCTCGGTGAAGTGCTTCCTCGAGCCGGCCCACCTCCTCTCCGGGGGCGTGACCGGCGCGGGGCTGCTGATGCAGAGCCTTCTCCACGTCCCGGTCGGCCTCGGGATGGCGCTGCTCAACGTGCCGATCTTCCTCGTCGCGTTCCGCGGCGTCGGCCGCGCCTTCGCCGCCCTCTCGGCGCTCGCCGTGATCCTCTCCTGGATCGCCGCCGACTACCTCGCCTTCCCGCCGCTGACGAAGGACCCGATGCTCGCCGCGATCTTCGGCGGCGCGCTGGTCGGCGTGGGGAGCGCGGTGGCGCTCAAGTCGAGCGGATCGCTCGGCGGCTTCGACATCCTCGGCGTCTACGTCAGCCGGCGGTTCGGGGTCGGCGTGGGGGAGGCGCTCCTCGCGCTGAACGGCGGACTCGTCGTCGCCACGGCGCTCATCTCCAGCGCCGAGCTGGCGATGTACACGCTGCTCGGCATCGTCGCGACCAGCTGGGCGCTCGACGCGATCCAGGCGCCGCGCCCGCGCCGCGCCTTCCTCGTGATGACGCGCCGCCCCGGCCCGATCCAGGACCGCGTGCTGCGGCAGATGGGGCACGGCGCGAC
>JAJFTU010000388.1 GCA_021372775.1 bacterium
TCCTTTTCCGCGGCGCGCGCGGCGCCGTCCAAGGTGTCGAGGAACGCTTCGGCCGCCCGCGCGTAGGCGCCGGGAGGACCGAGCCGCCCGGCGGCCTCGGCGATCCCGGCCAACGCCGCCTCCCGCGCCGGGCCGGGGCGCCCGAGCGCGAGCGCCTCCGCGGCGGCGCGCTCGGGGGTGAAGTCCCCCTGCAGCAGTTCGGGAAGGACGCCGCGTCCGGCGACGAGGTTCACGAGGCAGACGTACTTCGTCTTCACCAGCAGCCGCCCGATCGCGTA
Organism: bacterium; assembly: GCA_021372775.1. Lineage (NCBI taxonomy): Bacteria > bacterium. Next base: position 279 of record JAJFTU010000388.1, read on the forward strand.
GGTCAGCGCGCTCGTGCGGTAGACGACGACCGACGGGACGCCGCGCAGCGCCAGCTCGAGCGTCACGGTGCCGGAGGCGGCGACCGCGGCGTCGCAGGCGGCGACGATCGGCTCGAAGGCGCCCGACAGCGCGACGACCGGCAGCCCGGCCACCAGGCTGCGCCGCTCGACCGCGCCGACGTCGAGCGTCTCGGCCAGCGGCATCAGGAACGTCGCGTTCGGCTCGGCCTCGAGGATCTTCCGCGCCGTGGCGAGCAGCGGGTCGAGCAGCCGCGCCGACTCGCCGCGCCGCGACCCGGGAAGGAGCCCGTAGACCGGCCGCTCCGGATCGAGGCCCAGCTCGAGCCGCGCCTCGCGCCGCGGAGGGCGCGGCGGCACGTCGTCCACCAGCGGGTGGCCGGAGAAGGTGACCGGCACGCCGCGCTCGCGGTAGAACCGTTCCTCGAACGGGAAGAAGACGATCATCCGCGAAACGCGCCGCTTGATCTTGCGCACGCGCCCGGTGCGCCACGCCCAGACCTGCGGGCTGACGAAGTAGACGACCGGCACGCCGGCCCGCGCCGCGACCCCGGCGAGGTGCAGGTTGAAGTCGGGGAAATCGACGAGGAGCAGCGCGTCGGGCCGCTCGGCGACGATCCGCCGCCGCATCGCCCGCAGCGCGCCCAGCAGCGCGCCGGCCTGCCCGAAGACCTCGGACACGCCGACCACGCCGAGTTCGGAGTTGTCGATCCGCACGTCGACGCCGGCCTCGCGCAGCGCGCGGCCGCCGACGCCGGAGAACGAGAGCGAAGGATCGCGCCGCAGCGCCTCCGTCACGAGCCCCGCCGCGTGGCGATCGCCCGAGGCCTCGCCGGCCACGACCAGCACGCGCCGCCCGCTCACGCCCGCCTCCCGACGGAGAGGTCGCCGGCGCGCTCTTCGGCGAACCGTTCCAACGCCGCCATCTCCTCTCCCAAACGTCGCGCCGCGTCGTCGATGTCGTCGTCCGGACCGACGACGAACGGCTCGCCGTACGCCAGAAGCGCCCGCGCGCCCGGCTTCGGCACGACGAAGCGGTCCCAGCTCCGCAGCTTCCACGCCCGGTCGGCGGCGAAGGCGACCGGCACGATCGGCGCCTTGAGCAGCCGCGCCGCGGCGACGCATCCCGGCTGCACGACGCGCGACGGCCCGCGCGGCCCGTCGGGGGTGAACCCGATGTCCGACCCGCCGCGCACGGCGCGCACCATCCCGCGGAACGCCGCCGCGCCCCCTTCGGTCGTCGAGCCGCGGGAGAGCACGTAGCCGAACCGCTCCACGGTGCGGGAGATCAGCTCGCCGTCCTTGGAGCGGCTGATCATGAAGACCAGCTGCGGCCCGACGTACGAGTAGACCATCATCAGGATGTGGGCGTGCCAGAAGACGTGGACGTAGCGCGTGCCGTTCCGCGCGTACTCCTCGATCGTCTCGCGCCCGTGCACCCGCAGGCGCAGCGTCGCGCGCAGGGCGCGGATCAACAGCGCCGCGGCGGGCGGCGCCGCGGCGAAGAGCAGCCGCTCCCCGAGCGGGGGGCGCGGCCCGGCGGCCGTCCGGGGACTCAACGCGGCCCGCCCCGGTTCGTCCGGCGGCGCACGCCGCGGTCGCCGTGGCGCACCGCGCGCAGCAGCCACGAGGCGAGCGGCGCGGCGACGTAGGCCGGCTTGTCGAGCATCAACGCGGCGAGAAGCAGCTGGACCCAGCGGCGGCCGCGCCAAGCGACGATGTCGGGGCGGCGGCGCGCGGCGAAGATCCGCACGAGCGCGCGGACGCGGGACGATTCGTTCGCCGCCGCGAGCAGCCGCGGCCGCGCGGCGCCGGGGAAGGCGCGCTCCAACTGCAGCGTGGCGAGGTGGAGCGGCGTGGACATGCCCCACGCCCGCGCCCGCGCCAGAACTTCCTCGGCGTCGAACTCGGCCGCGTGGACAAGGGCGAGGTCGTGCAGCCAAAGCAGCTTCGGCTCGAAGTAGTGGTACGAAAGATGGAGCGACTGGTGGAGCAGGAGGTCGGCCGCGCCGAGGACGCGCAGTTCGCGGCCCTTCCACTCCGCGGCGCGCGAGCGGGCGAACAGGCCGCCGATGTCGGGGCGCTGGCGCGTCTCCTGCGCGATCGACCAGTGCATCTCGACCAACGCGCCCCCTTCGGGGGCCCGCACCGGCAGGTTGTAGTACGACTCGCGCCAAAAGCGCCGCTCGGCTTCCTCGGGCGGCTCGAACCCCGCTTCCTCGAGGGCGTCGAGCGCCCGGTCGAGGTCGCAGGGATGGACCAGCAGATCGACGTCGGTCATCGGGCGCAGCAGCGACTCGGCGTAAACGGTCAGCCCGAGGGCGACCCCCTTCAGCGCGAGGAACGGCACGCTGCGGGCGGCGAGGGCGTCCGCCGCGGCGGACAAGGCCCCTTCGAGCCGCGCGCGGTCCATCGCCGCGTCGAGCACGTCGCCGCGCAGCCGCTCCCGCGCCGGGCCGAGGATCGCGTCGAGCCGTCCCCCGCGGTCGAGCGCCCGCGCCAGCAGAGGCGACGCCCGGTGGGCCCGCGCCTCGTCCACGATTTCGAGGACGCCGGCGTCGGAGGCCGAGATCACGCGGTCGGTGTGCGGATCGCCCGGATGGAGTGCGGCGAGCAGGCGCGCCAGCGCTGAGTTGGGGTCCAGTTCGCCCTTGGGCATCGAAATCTCCGGGTTCGGCCGCTCCGCGGCGAAAACTCCATTATCCCACTGGATCGGCCGGCGGGGGAACGCGGGTGCTGACCGCGGTCTCCCACGCCGCCTGAGCCCGTCCGGAGAGGCCGCGGAGGACGCCGGCGACCGCGGCGACGTTGACCATCGCCAGATAGAGCGGGACGCGCGCGGCGCGGCGCAGCGGCCCGGGCAGCGGCAGCAGCCCGAGCGGCGCGCAGACCAGCGGCGCCGCGGCCAGCGCCGCGACGGCCGCCGCGGCGGGCGAGCCGAGGGCCGCGCCGGCGAGGCCGGCGGCGAGGCCGAAGGCCCAGAAGGCGGGCGCCGCGTACCGCAGCAGCTTGTGCGAGGCGTAGGCCCAACGAATCCGCCCCGGCAGCGGCGCGAGTCCCAGCCAGCGCCAGCAGGCGACCTGCTGGGCGATGATCCGCACCTTCCGCGCGTACTCCTCGCCGAGCGAGCCGGCCGCCCGTTCGAACGCCCGCGCCCCGGCGGCGATCACCGTCGTCCGGCCGGCGGCGGCGGCGAGGAGCGGCTCCGCCGCGTCGCCGGAGATCGTCGGGGGGAGCGGCCGCCACAGTTCGCGCCGCAGGGCGTAGATGCCGCCGTTGGCGACGGCGAGCAGGCCGCGCGCCGCCTCGACCCGCTTGCACCAACTCTCGAAGCGCCAGTAGAGCCCTTCCCCGCCCGCCACGTCGGGGCGGTCGGCGTTGCAGAACGACACCTCGCCGAGCGCGACGCCGACTTCGGGATCGTCGAACGCCCGGGCCAGCGCGGCGAGCGCGCCGCGGGAGAAGCTCACGTTGGCGTCGGTCTGGACGAGGATCGAGCCGCGCGCGGCGGGGGCGGCGAGGTTGATCGCGGCCGTCTTCCCCCCCCGCCGTTCCTGTCGGAAGAACCGGACGCGCGGGTCGGCGACGGCGGCCACGAGCGCGTCGGTCCCGTCGTCGCTCGCGTCCGAAACGACGATCACCTCGAACCGGTCGGCCGGATAGTCCTGCGCGAGCAGGTCGGCGAGGCGCGCCTCGATCACCGGCGCCTCGTTGCGCGCGGCGACCAGCACGGTGACGAAGGGGAGCGGCGCGGCCGCGGGGAACCCGCTCCGCGCGCGCCGGCGCGGGACGAGCCGCGCGGCGAGCGGGTAGCCGACGTAGGCGTAGGCGACGACCGCCAGCGAGAGCGCGGCGGACAAGGCGAGAAGCGCGGCGGCGTTCGTCGTCACGTCGGGCACTGTAGCATCCGCCGCGCGGCCCCGTCGAAACGAAGCGTCGCCCCGCAGGCAGGCGGCGGCCCGTCTTGCCGATCGCCGACGAGGCCGTCCGCCGAGACGAAGCGGCGCCCCGCGCGGGGCGCCGCGGAAAGCGCGGGGTTCGCCGGCCCGCGAGACGGGCCGGCGCCGAACGGTCGCTACTTCGAGGAGCCCTCCGCCCCGTCGGCGGCGCCGGACTTCGACGCGCCCCGACCGTAGTAGCCGCGGCGGTAGTGGTAGTAGCGGTAATAGCTGCCGCCGCGCTCCTCGCCGACCTCGCCGTTGAGCACAACGCCGAGCAGCGGCGCCTTGACCTTCCGCAGCGCCTCGCTGGTCTGGCGCAGCGCGTCCTTCGGCGTCAGCTGCGCGCGGGCGACGAGCACGACCCCCTCGACCGCGGAAACGAGGTTGTAGGTATCGGCGAAGATCATCACCGGCGGCGTATCGACCAGCACGAACTCGAAGCCGCGCGCTTCGAGGTCGGCGATCAGCTTCTTGATCCGCTCCGGGTCGAGCAGCGTGGCCGGATCGGGCGGACACGGACCGCCGGGGACCAGCCAGAGGTTCTCGAACGCCGTCGGCCGCAGGACGTCGTCCACCGGCGCGTCGGCCGCGAGGATGTTGGTCAGGCCGGCGTCGGCCGCGACGTCGAAGACCTTGTGCTGGCGCGGGTGGCGCAGGTCGCAGTCGATCAGCACGGTCTTGTGCCCGAACGAGGCGAGCGTGCGCGCGAAGTTGGCTGCGACCGTGCTCTTCCCCTCGCCCGGGACGGCGGAGGTGATCAGGATCGTCCGCGGCGGACGCCCCGCCTGCGAGAGCAGCAGGCCGGAGCGGAGGGCGCGGAACGCTTCTTCAACGTCGTGATGGCTCTCGGTGAGGATCGGGGCGACGCTCCCCTTCCTCGAGCGCGAGAAGGCGACGCGCGGACGCGCCGGGCCTTCGAGCCGCGGGATGCTCCCGAGCAGCGGCAGACGGGCCAGCTCGCCGGCCTGCGCGCCGCCGCGGACTTTGTTGTCCAGCGCCTCGGCGAGGAACGCCGCGGCGACGCCGAGGAACAGGCCGAACGCCAGCCCCAGCGCGAGGTTGAGCCGCACGCGCGGCGTCGCGGGGCGCTCCGGGGCGCGCGCTTCGTCGACGATCGTCACCTGCCGCTCCACGACCTTCTTCAGGTCGGCCGACATCGACACTTCCTCGCGCCGCGCGAGCAGCCGGTCGAGCGCCGACTTCTTCTGCTCGTACTCCTGGCGGATCGACTCGTAGCCGCCGGAGGTGACCTGCGCCGACGCCGACTGGTGCAGTTCCGAGCCGAGGAGCGACGACAGCCGGTCGACCGTCGCCTGTTCCTGGGCCACGTCCGCCCGCGCGCCGCCGATCGCCTGTTCCTGCAGCTGCCGCTCCACGCCGTCGAGATCGTTCGCCGTCTGGGCGACGGCCTCCCGCAGTTCGCGGAGGCGCGGCCAGCCCGGCCCGACGCGTCCCTCGAGCTCCGCCATCTCGCGCCGCATCGCCGCCAGCGCCTCGGTGTAGCGCTGCACCTGCTGGTTGTTGGCGACCTCGTCGATCGAGTCGGCGGGGGCGTGTTCGTAGGCGTGCAGCTTCGCCTCGGCCTTGGCGAGGCGCGCCTTGGCCTGCGTCAGCTCGGAGTCGATCGACTCCAGGCGCGACTTCCCCATCTCGCCGCCGCCGCTCGACGTCGGGACTTCGGTCAGCTGCGACCGGGCCTGCGCCAGCTTGGCGTCGAGCGCGCGGACCTCCGCGCTCGCGTCCTCGATCGCCTTGGTGAGGAAGGTCGAGGCGTCCTTGCGCGCGTCGAGCCCGCTGCCGACGAAGTAGTCCCGGTAGGTCTCGACGACGGCGTTGACCACGTTCGCCGCCACTTCCGGGGACGGATGGCGGAACGAGACGCGGACCATGTTGGAGTACTCGACCTGCTCGATCTTGAGGTTGTCCTTGACGAAGCCGGCCAGCTTGAGGTCGTCGGGCGCCGCGGCGTCCCCTTCCGACTTGACGTCCTTGCCGAGCGAGGAGAGGAGCGCCTCGCGCACGCCGTGGCGGTCGAGCGCCTGGCGCAGCAGCGCGGGGTCGCGCAGCAGGAGGTACTGGGTCTGGTAGAAGCGCTGGATCTCGAACTCGTTGTAGACGGTCGGAACGACGTCCTCGCCCTGCATCACCTTCGGCGTGCTGCGCTCGATGACCAAGCGCGCCGACGCCTCGTAGAGCGGCGTCTTGAGGAAGGTCACCAGGCCGGTGAGCAGAAACACTTCGGCCGCGATCGCCGCGATCAACCAGCGGCGGCTCCAGAGCAACTTCTGGATCGCCGACAGACTCCATTCCGCGGCGCCGACCTCCGGCGTCTGTTCCCCTTCGTCACGCATCACGACGAACCTCCCGGTATCCCTCCGCGGGACACTGGCCGATGGGGGAGAGTAATCCACCCCCCGCCGCCGGGGCAACGTTCAAACGAAGGCCTTGACCCGGTCGGCCGCGTCCCGGGGCGCGACGAGGACGCCGCGCGGTCCGACGACGACCAGGCGGGCCCCCTCGCCCAACAGCACCGCCGCTTCCGCCTCGCCTTCGCCGACGACGAGCGCCAAGGAACCCGCGGCCCCTTCCCCGCGCAGTTCGATCAGGCGGGCCGGCCCCGCGTCGCCGCACGCCGCGAGCGGCGCGACGGCGTCCCATCCGCCGACGTCGTCCCACGCCGCGTCGAGCGGCGCGGCGACGGCCCGCGGCACCTTCTCCATCAGGCCGTAGTCGATCGACGTCCGGCGCGCCCGCTCCCACGCCGCGACGTCGCCCGAGGCGGCGTACTCCGCGACCGGACCGGCGATCTCCGGGCAGCGCCGCTCGAGCTCGACCCAGAAGACGTCGGCCCGCCAGACGAACATCCCGGCGTTCCACAGCGCCCCCGCGGCGAGGAGCGTCCGCGCCTTTTCCGGATCCGGCTTCTCGACGAACCGCCCGACGACGGTCGTCCCGCCGGCGGCCCGTTCGTCGGTCAGTTGGAGGTAGCCGAAGCGGGTCGAGGGATGGTCGGGCGCGACGCCGAGCAGGGCCAGTTCCCCCGCCCGCGCCGCCTCGGCCGCCGAGGCGAGGGCCGCGGCGAAGCGCGCTTCGTCGCCGACGCGGTGGTCGGCGGGCAGGATCGCCACGACGCCCGCGGGGTCCTCGTCGAGGACGCGGCGCATGGCGAGGGCGACGGCCGGACCGGTGTCGCGGGGCGACGGTTCGACCCAGAGGCTCTCCGCGTCGAGACGCGGCTCCCCCGCGGCCAGGACGGCGCCGAGGCCGGGCGCGGCGAGGGCGCGGACGCGCCCCGGCGGCACGATCCCCGCGAGACGGTCGAGCGTCGCGCCGAGCAACGTGCGGCCGCCGCCGCCGAGCGGCAGCAGCGGCTTGGGAAGGTCGGGGCCGGTCCAGGGCCAGAGGCGCGTCCCGCCGCCGCCGGCGAGGATCACCGCCGCGTCGGGGCCGCGACGTCCGGCGCCCTGGGTCACGCCGACCGCCGGAAGCAGTCCACGGTCTTGGCCAGCCCTTCGTCGAAAGAAACCTGCGGCGCGAACCCCAGGCCGAGGCGCGCCTTCTCGATGCCGGCCATCGAGTGCAGGATGTCGCCGGGGCGGGCCGGCTCGTGCAGCGGCTCGAGCGGGCGCCCGGTCAGTTCGGAGATCCGCGCCACCAGCCGCAGCAGGCTGATCCGGTCGCCGCAGGCGATGTTGTAGGCCTGCCCGCAGGCCGTCTCGGGCGCTTCGGCCGCGCGGAGATTGGCGTCCACGACGTTCGCCACGTAGGTGAAGTCGCGCGTCTGCTCCCCCGTGCCGAAGATCGTCGGGCGCTCGCCGGCGAAGGCCGCGGCGACGAAGCGCGGGATGACCGCCGCGTACTCCGAGGCGGGGTTCTGCCGCGGACCGAAGACGTTGAAGTAGCGCAGCGCGATCGTCGGCAGCCCGTAGAGGCGGTGGAAGAGCAGGCAGTAGGTCTCGGAGGCGAGCTTGTTGAGGCCGTAGGGGGAGATCGGCGCCGAGGGCATCGTCTCGACCTTCGGCAGCGTCTCCGACTCGCCGTAGACGGACGAGGACGAGGCGAAGACGAACCGCTTCGCCCCTTGGTCGCGCGCGGCCAGCAGCAGCAGCAGCGTGCCGTCCACGTTGACCAGATGCGAGGTGAGCGGGTCGGCCACCGAGCGGACGACCGAGGGAACCGCCGCGAGATGGAAGATCCAGTCCCGCCCGCGGGTCGCGCGCTCGACGGTCGCGCGGTCCCGCACGTCCCCTTCCAGCAGCGCGAACGCGCCGTTTCCCGCGGCCGCCCACGCCGGCGCCTCGGCGAGGTTCGCGCGCCGTCCGGTGGAGAAGTCGTCGAGGACGAGCACGTCGTGGCCGCGCCCCAAGAGCGCCTCGACCAAGTTCGACCCGATGAAGCCGCCGCCTCCGGTCACCAACGCGCGCATCGTCTCTCCCCTCTCCGCGGGTCCGTCCGTGGTCCGCCGCGCCGCCGGGTCAGCGCCCGACGGCGACGTAGGCGAGACCCTTCTCCTCGACGTCCCGCCGCTTGTAGATGTTGCGGAGATCGACCATCAGCGGCGTCCTGAGCGCCTTCTTCACCCGCTCGAGGTCGAGGTTCCGGAACTGGTTCCATTCCGTGGCGATGACGAGCGCGTCGGCGTCGCCGCAGGCGGCGTACTCGTCCGCGGCCGCCTCGCCGGCGAAGCCCGCGGCGCGCGCGGTTTCCATCGCCGCCGGATCGAACGCCTTGACCGCGGCGCCCGCCGCGGCCAGGCCGCCGGCGATCGCCAGCGCCGGCGACTCGCGCACGTCGTCCGTGTTCGGCTTGAAGGCCAGGCCGAGCAGGGCGACCGTCTTGCCGGCGAGGTCCCCGCCCATCGCCTTGCGGATCTTCTCCACCATCGCCGCCGGGCGCGCGTCGTTGAACGCCACCGCGGCGCCGACGATCGAGAGGCCGCCGCCGAACTCCTGCGCGGTCGAAAGGAGCGCCCGCGTGTCCTTGGGGAAGCAGGAGCCGCCGTAGCCCGGGCCGGGATGGAGGAACTTGCCGCCGATCCGGCGGTCGAGGCCGATCCCCTTCGCGATGTCGTGGACGTCGACGCCGCAGTTCTCGCAGAGGTCGGACAGCTCGTTGATGTAGGAGATCTTGAGCGCGAGGAACGAGTTCGCGGCGTACTTGATCAGTTCCGCGGCGCGCCGGCGGACCCGCACGATCGGCGTCTCGATGAGGTAGAGCGGCCGGTACAGGTCCTGCAGGATCGCCGCGGCCTGTTCGTCCTCGCAGCCGATCACCACGCGGTCGGGGCGCATGAAGTCCTCGATCGCCGCCCCTTCGCGCAGAAACTCCGGGTTGCTGGCGACGCTGAACGGGAACTTCCCGCCGGTCGTCTCGCGGATCAGCGCCTCGACCTTCTCCCCCGTGCCGACCGGCACGGTGGACTTGACGACGATCACCTTGTAGCCGTCCATCGCCTCGGCGATGCTGCGCGCCGCGGCCTTGACGGAGCTCAGGTCGGCGCGGCCGTGCGGGTCCTGCGGCGTGCCGACGGCGACGAAGATCGCCAGGTTGTCGCGCACCGCCTCGCGCAGGTCGGTGGTGAAGCGCAGCCGCCCCGCGGCGACGTTGCGCGCGACGAGCGAGTCGAGCCCGGGCTCGTAGATCGGGATCTCGCCGCGGCGCAGCGCCTGGATCTTCCGCTCGTCGATGTCCACGCAGGTGACGCTGGTGCCGAATTCCGCGAAGCAGGCCCCCGAAACGAGGCCGACGTAGCCGGTGCCGACGATTGCGATGTTCACGTGCCGTGTCCTCGGGGCCGCGGGCGCAGGCCCGGGCGCTTGGTTCCCCCGTCTCGTTCAGTTCCGCGCCGCGACGCCGCGGCGCCAGGCGACGAAGCGGTCGAGCCCGGCGGCGAGCGGAACGCGCGGATCGTACCCCAAGTCGCGCCGCGCCCGCTCGATCGCCGCGCACGTCAGGGGGACGTCGCCCGGCTCGGGCGGAAGGTGCTCGACGCGCGCCGGCTTTCCGAGCCGCTCCGCGAGCATGTCGATCAGCGCGGAGACGCTCGTCGTCGCCGATTCGCCCAGATTGTAGACCGCCGCTCCGCGCCCCCGCTCCACCGCGCCGACCACGCCGTCCACGATGTCGTCCACGTAGGTGAAGTCGCGCCGCGCCGTGCCGTCGCCGAAGACGGTCAGCGTCCGCCCCTCGTCGATCGACCGCGCGAACTTGTGGATCGCCATCTCGGGGCGCTGGCGCGGGCCGTAGACGGTGAAGAAGCGGAGGCCGACGACGTCGCCGCCGTGGATGTGGTGGTGCGCGGCGGCCTGCAGCTCGTTGGACCGCTTCGTCGCCGCGTACGGCGACAGCGGGCGGTCCACCGGCGCGTCCTCGGCGAACGGCGCGGCCGCGCCGGCGCCGTAGACGCTGGAGGACGAGGCGTAGACGATCCGCTTCGTCCCCGCGCGGGCGGCCGCCTCGAAGATCACCGCCGTGCCGCGCACGTTGACGTCGGCGTAGAGGGCCGGCGCCTTGACCGAGGGACGGACGCCGGCCTTCGCCGCGAGGTGCACGACGAGGTCGATCTTCCGCCCGGCGAAGAGCCGCGCGACCAGTTCCTCGTCCCGCACGTCCCCTTCGACCAACTCGAATTCGTCCCGTCCGGCGAGCGCGGCGAGGTTCCGTTCCTTGATCTCCCGCGCGTAGAACGGGTCGAAGTTGTCGAGCCCGACGACGCGCGCGCCGCGGGCGACGAGCGCCTCCGCGACGTGGGAGCCGATGAACCCGGCGGCGCCGGTGACGAGGACCGCGCTCACAGGCGACGGACGCGCGGGCCCGCCGCCGCGCCGAGGGCGCGGCCGAGGGCGTTGCGGGCGTCGAAGACCAGCGGCGCCTTCTCCGCGACGAGCGCGTAGTCGACGGAGGAATGGTCGGAAAGGACGACGACGACGTCCTGCGCGGCGAGCGTCTCCGCGGTCAGCGGCGCGAACGGCACGTCCCGTCCGGCGACCGCGAGGCGCGGCACGAACGGATCGTGGTACGAGACCTCCGCCCCGCGCTCCCGCAGCAGGTCGATCACGTCGAGCGCCGGCGACTCGCGCACGTCGGCGGTGTCCTTCTTGTAGGTCACGCCCAAGGCGAGGACCTTCGACCCGTTGACCGGCTTGCGCGCCTCGTTGAGCAGCAGCCCCACGCGGTCCACGACGTGCCGCGGCATCCCGCGGTTGATCTCCGCCGCCAGGTCGATGAACCGGGTGAAGAAGTTCATCGAACGCAGCTTCCAGCTCAGGTAGTGCGGGTCGATCGGGATGCAGTGCCCGCCGAGCCCCGGCCCCGGATAGAACGGCATGAAGCCGAACGGCTTGGTCGCCGCGGCGTCGATGATCTCCCAGACGTCGAGCCCCAGCCGCTCGCAGACCTGCGCGATCTCGTTGACGAGGCCGATGTTGATCAGCCGGAAGGTGTTCTCGAGCAGCTTGACCATCTCCGCCGCGGCCGCGGAGGAGACGACGTGGACCTCGGGGATCGCCAGGCGGTAGAGGGCCGCCGCCGCCGCGCCGCACTCCGGCGTCGCGCCGCCGACGACCTTCGGCGTGTTCTCGGTCTTGAAGCGCGGGTTGCTCGGATCGACCCGCTCCGGCGAGAAGGCGAGGAAGAAGTCGCGCCCGACCTTCAGCCCCCCCGCCTCGAGCCGCGGCTGGACGACCTCGGCGGTGGTGCCGGGATAGGTGGTGGACTCCAGCACGATCAGTTGCCCGCGCCGCAGGCGCCGAGCGACGGCGTCGGTCGCGCCGACGACGAACGAGATGTCCGGATCGAGGGTCTTGCGCAGCGGCGTCGGCACGCAGATCAGCACGGCGTCCGCCTCGCCCAGCCGGTCGAAGTCGGCCGTGGCCTCGAGCCGGCCCGCCTCGACCTGCGCGCGGAGCTGCGCGTCGGAGACGTCGCCGATGTACGACCGTCCGGCGTTGACCGCGGCCGCCTTCGCGGCGTCCACGTCGAAGCCGAGGACGCGGCAGCCGCGGCGGGCGAAGACCTCGGCCAACGGGAGCCCGACGTACCCCAGGCCGACGACGCCGACCTGCGCCGAACGATCGGCCACGCGCGCCAAAAACTGATCGACCAGCTCTCCCACCTCTGCTCCTCCCCGACCCCGCGGCGGGGTCCGAAGAGTATACGCCGCGGCGTCCGGCCGGCCCGCGGCCGCGCGCGGCGGCGCAAGCCGCGCTATCCTCGCCGCATGTACCGCTTTCTGCTGGTGACGCTCGTCCACATCTTCGTGATGCCCCCGCTCGCCCTGTTCGGGACGCTGGTCATGCTCGTCGCGCCGCGCACCGAGATGGTCCCGCGCGTCGCGAGGGCTTGGTCCCGCGTCGCGCTCCGCGCCGCCGGGGTCCGCGTCACGATCCACGGCCGCGAGCGGATCGAGGCGACCCGCCCGGCCGTCGTCGTGATGAACCACACCTCGGCGATCGACATCTACGTCGCCTGCGGCTACCTGCCGATTCCGTTCCGCATGGTCGCCAAAGAGCAGCTCTTCCGCATTCCGATCTTCGGCTGGGCGCTGCGCGTGGCCGGCTTCGTGCCGCTGGAACGGTCGGGCGGCCGGGCCGACCTCCGCCGCCTCAAGGGGATCCGCTGGGACAAGCGGCGCCGCGCGGTGATCTGCTTCTTCCCCGAAGGGACGCGCAGCCGCGACGGCCGCCTCGCCCGCTTCAAGCGGGGCGCCTTCGCCGTGGCGCTGCGCGAGCGGCTGCCGGTGCTGCCGGTCGCGATCGTCGGCGCGTGCAAGATCCAGGCGGCGCGCGGCTGGCGGATCGCGCCCGGCGAGGTCGAGGTCCGCGCGCTTCCGCCGCTCGACGGCGCGGTCTCCGGCGACGCGGACCGCGACGCGCTCTGCGACGCGGCCCGCGCGCTGATTCTCGAGGCGCTCCCCGACGACCAGCGTCCCGCGGCCGAACTCCGGCCATGACCTTCGAAGAGGCGACGGGCCGGCTCGCCGCGCGCGCCGCGCGCGACCCGCTGCTCGCCCCGCTCGCCCGCGCCGCGCGCGACCGCGGCTGGCGCGTCTGGCTGGTCGGCGGTTTCGTGCGGGACCTGCTGCTCGGCCGGACCCGCGCCGGCCGCGACGTCGATCTCGTCGTCGGCGAGCCGCGGCGCGAGATCCTCGCCTGGCTCGCCGAGCGTTCCGGACACGCGCCGGTGACGTTCGCCAAGCGGGTCGTGGACCACCGGATGGCGATCGCCGGGCGGGAGCTCGACGCGGTCGAGTTGGACGAGCGGCCGCTCGCCCTTGAACTCGCGCGGCGCGACTTCAAGGCCAACGCCGTCGCCTTCGACCTCGCCGCCGCGGCGCTCGAGGATCCTCTCGGCGGCGTGGCCGACCTCGCCGCCGGGGCGCTCGACCCGCCGCGCGACGACGCCTTCGTCGACGATCCGCTGCGGCTGCTGCGCGGCCCGCGGATCGCGGCGGAGATCCCCGCCCTCGCCCTCACCCCGCGCGCCCGCGCCCTCGCCGCGCGCGACGCGGCGCTCCTCGCCGGCGCGGCGCCGGAGCGGGTCGTCGCCGAGATCGACCGGATGCTGCTCGCGCCGCGCCCCTCGCGCGCGGTCGCGGAACTGGACGCGCTGGGCCTCGCGGAGGTCGTCCTGCCGGAGATCGCCGCGGCGCGCGGCGTCGCGCAGAACCGCCACCATCACCTCGACGTCTGGGGCCACACGCTCGCGGCGCTCGCCGCAGCCGACCGCCCGCGGCTGCTGGGGCGCGGCGTCGTCCCGCCGGAGCGCCTTCCGGCGGGCGAGCGGCTGGCGACGCTGCGCTGGGCGCTGCTGCTGCACGACCTCGGCAAGCCGGCGACGCGCGCCGTCCGTCCGAACGGCGAAGCGTCGTTCTTCCGCCACGAAGTGGTCGGCGCGGAGATCGCGGAACGGATCGCGAAGCGGCTCTGCTTCGGCCGCGCCCGCGCCGCGGCGCTGACGACGCTCGTCCGCCTGCATCTGCGGCTCGTCGTGCCGACCGAAGGACTTCTCTCCCGCCGCGCCCTCGGGCGGATCGCGCGGGAGGCGGGGGACGCGGCGGAGCCGCTCGCGCTGCACGCCCTCGCCGACCAGGCGGCGAGCCGCGGCGTCGGCCACCGCGCGGTGCGCGCCGCGCTGCGCGAGACCTGCCGCCGCTTCCTCGCCGTGCGCGACGAGTTGGCCGCGGCGCGCGCCGCCGGTCCGCTCGTGGACGGCCGCGCGGTGATGCGCGCGCTCGGCGTCGCCGAAGGGCCGGAAGTCGGGGCCGCGCTGCGGGAAATCGAGGAGCTGCGCCTCGCCGGACGGCTGAAGACGGCGGACGACGCGCTCGCCTATCTCGCCGCGCGACGCCGCTGACGGGACGCGGCGCCGCCGCATCCTCGATGCGCGGACCCAAGCCGGACGCTGCGGGAGACCGCGGCCGACTCAGGCAAAGGCGCCGCCGTCACTCCGAGATGCGCGCCTCGATGTCGGCCATGCTGGCCTTGATCTCCTCGAGCCGCGCGTAGTTCGCCGCGAGGCGCGCGCCGACGTCGGCGATCTTCGCCTCCAGCCCGGCGCGGACTTCGTCCTCGCGCCCGCCGGGGCGCAGGCCGCGCAACGTCGCCTCCCAGCGCTCGATGTGGCCGCGGTCGCGGGCCATCGACTCCTCGATCGCCGCGACCTGCCGCCGCCGCCGCTCCAGCGCCTCGTCGAGCGCCCGCTTGCGCGACTCCTTCCGCTCGTCCCGCTGCGCGTTCGCCTTCTCGAAGACGGCGTTCCCCGCGGCGCGGAACCGCTCCCAAAGTTCGGTGCGGACGGCGCGCGGCGCGGGGCCGACCGTCTTCCACTCCGCCTGCAGCTCGCGGATCCGCCGGCAGGCCGCGCCGACGTTCGCCGACTGGACGAGCGACTCGGCCTCGGTCACCAGCGCTTCGACGGCGGCCAGATTGGCGCCCGCCCCCTGCTCGTTCGCCTTCTCGAAGACGGCGTTCCCCGCGGCGCGGAAGCGGTCCCACAGTTCGGTCCGGACCGCCTTGGGCGGCGCGCCGATCGTCTTCCACTCCGCCTGCAGCTCGCGGATCCGGCGGCAGGCCGCGGCGAGATCCTCGGACGGAACGAGCGCCTCGGCCTCGGCGACGAGCGCCTCCTTCCGCCGGCGGTTCTCCTCCTGCTCGCGGCGCAGGTCCTTGTAGTGCTCGGCGCGCCGCTCGAAGATCGCCGCGCGCGCCGCGCCGAACCGCTTCCAGAGCGCCTCGTCGAACTCGCGCCCCGCGGAACCGGCCGCCTTCCACTCTTCCATCAGCGCGTCGAACGCCTCGGCCGCGCCCCGCCAGTCCTCCGAGTCGAGCAGCGCCTCGGCCCGGCCGCAGAGCGCCTCCTTCTTTCCCTTGGCGTCGTCGCGCTGCAGCGCGCGCCGCTCGAGGTCGAGCGCGCGGCGGTCGAAGAAGTGATTGAGCGCGCCGCGGAAGCGGCCCCACAGGACTTCGTCGAGATCGACTTCCGCCCCGTCGGGCGTCTCGGCCGGCGCCATGCCCGCCGAGCCGATCGACTTCCACTCTTCGCGGAACCCCTTGAGCGTCTCCGCGGTCGCCTTCCACGTCGTGGAGTCCTGCAGCTCCTCGGCGCGGCGGCAAAGGTCTTCCTTCTTCGCCCGCTCGACGACCTGCGCGTCGAGCACGGCCCGCTCCATCGCGTCGAGGCGGTCGGCGATCTCTTCGACTCCCGCGGCGCGCGCGGCGTCGCGCAGACGGCGCACGCGGTCGACGTAGAGGCCGGCGCGGGCGCCGGCGATCTTCGCCTCGAGGCGCGCCAGCTCGTCGCCCAGGCGGCGGCGCTGCGCGTCGGCGGTCGGCGCGGCGGGCTCGGCCGAGAGCGGCGCGGCGGCTTCGGTCGAGAGCGGCGCGGCGGGCTCGGCCGAAGCCGGCCCTTCCGGCGCCCCCTCGCGGGGCCGCTCTTCCGCGGAAGCTGCGGGCTGCGTCTGTCCGGCGGGTTGGGCAGTCGTTTCGGCGTCGGGGGTCGTGGAGGCGTTGTCGTCGCGGTCGTCGGTCATGGGGCGGAGACCTCGGTCGGTGAATTCGGAAATCGCTCAGTCGCGCGGGCGATGATACGACTTCGCGGCGTCGCGGTCCCGTCCCCTCCGTATCCTCTCCGCCGCGCGGCGCATCTCGAAGCGGACGCCGCGGCGCCGCGGCGGGCTGCGAGGGATAAGCTTACCGACTTGCAAGAGGCGCGTTCGCCGACTTACACTCCCGTCGTGCGAGGCTAGCCGAACGTGACGCAGGCGACGAAGGTCCTCACCGCGGTCTTTTTGGCCTTGGCGACCGTCCCCGCCGCGAAGGCGCTGTCGGACGACACCTGCCTCTCCTGTCATTCGACGAAGGACGCCTTCGCCGACGCCGGGGAACGGGCCGGACGGCTCGTCGTCCCCCCCGACGCCCTCAAGGGGTCGAAGCACGAGGGGTTCGCCTGCACCCAGTGCCACGCCGATCTGGCCAAGGACGACGCGCCGATCCCCCACCCGGCGCGGCTCGCGCCGGTCGACTGCGGCGCCTGCCACGCCGAGGTCGCCGAGACGCTCCGCAAGACCTCCGTCCACGCGTCGGGAATGAAGCCGCGCGAGGGGGCGAAGTCCCCCTGCGCCGACTGCCACGGCTCGCACCAGATCCGCGGCAAGGACGACGCCGCGGCGGCGATCAATCCGAAGCGGCTCGCCGACACCTGCGGCGCCTGCCACGCGGCGAAGGACGGCAAGGACGTCGTCGGCGAGTGGAAGCGCTCGATCCACGGGCGCGCCGTGCTCGTCTACGAGATCGCCGAGGCGCCGACCTGCGCCGCCTGCCACAAGCCGCACGAGATCCGGCGCATCGCCGATCCGGAGAACCCGCTCAATCGCCGCAACCGGATGAAGGTCTGCGCCTCCTGCCATCCCTCCGAATCGGCCGCCGTCCTGCGCGGCGCGCACGGCAAGGGCTGGGCCGCCGGCAACGCCGACGCGCCGGTCTGCACCGACTGCCACGGGGCCCACGACATCGACCGGCCGAACGAACGCGCGTCGCGCGTCTACGCCGGGCGCGTCGCCGCGACCTGCGGCCGCTGCCACGGCGACCCGGCGCTGGCCGCGCGCAACAACCTCAAGGCCGACCGCGTCTCGACCTACCAGAACTCGTACCACGGCAAGGGGAGCCTCTGGCACAGTTCCAACGTCGCCAACTGCGCCTCCTGCCACCAGTACCACGACGTCCGCGGCTCGTCCGATCCGGCGTCGCCGATCAACGACAAGAACATCCGGGCGACCTGCGGCCGTCCCGACTGCCACCCGAACGCGACCGCCGAGTTCGCGCGCCTGCCGGTCCACGCCGGCGCCGACGCGCGGGGCCGCGGCCTGCTGCGCTCGATCAAGATCTCCTACCTGCTGCTGATCTTCGGCACGCTCGGCGGGATGGCGCTGCACCAGCTCCTCGAGCTCTTCCGGCTGTTCCGCGCCCGCCGCCGCCCCATCGAGGCCGATCCGGGGGACGTCGCCCCGCCGCGGGCGCCGCCGCTCTCGCGCCTCGAGGTCAAGGGCGGCCGCTACGTCGTCCGCCGCTGGGACCCGAACATGGTCGTGCAGCATCTCCTGCTGACGATCACGTTCACGACGCTCGCCGCGACCGGATTCCTGCTCGAACTCCCCGCGGCGGCGGCGGGGAACCTCGGCGCGCAGGCGTTCGCCCTCCGCGCGAACCTCCACCGCATCGCGGCGGTGCTGCTCCTCGCCGTCGGGGCCTACCACCTGATCTGGCTGCGGTTCACCGCGCGCGGCCGACGGGAGTTCGTGGCGATGCTCCCGCTGCCGCTCGAGGAGTTCCGGCACCTCTGGCGGACGATCCGCTGGTTCGTCGGAATCGACGAGCGGCCGCCGGCCGGGCGGCGCTACAACTACCGCGAGAAGGCGGAGTACTGGGCGCTGGTCTGGGGCACGGCGGTGATGGGCGCGACGGGGATCATCCTCTGGACCGCCCCTCGCTGGCACTGGCTGGTCGTCGAAGTGGCGCGCGTCGTCCACCTCTACGAGGCGATGCTCGCCGTCGGGGCGATCCTGATCTGGCATATGCTCGGCGTGCAGTTCAGGCCGGGGATCCACGGGACCCATCCGACGTGGATCGACGGTACCATCACGCCGCACCTGATGAAGGAAGAGCACGCCGCGGAGTACCGGCAGATGGTCCTCTGGCACGGCGTGGACCCGGAACGCGACGTGCCGCCGTCGTGGGCCGAGGAGTTGCCCCGTCCGGCGGCGCCCCCCGCGGCGCCGGACGGAAAGAGCCCGGAGGAAGGCGCGTCCGGCGCGCCCGAGTCCGGCGGAAACGAGCCGCGCCGAGCCTGAGGGGCCGCGGCCGCAACAGAGCTGTTCGACGGAGGATCGACGATGAAGAAGTTCGCGCTCGTGGTCGCCGGCCTCTTGGCCGCGTCGGCGTGGTCGTTCGCCGGCGCGCCGCCGGAGACCAAGAAGTACGAGCCCAAGAACGGCGCGGTGACGTTCAACCACAAGGCGCACTCGGCCAAGTACGGGGCCAAGTGCGCCGACTGCCACCACATGGGGCAGCCGCAGGCCTGCGAGACTTGCCACAACGGCCAGGGAAAGGCGCCGAAGCTCTTCGCCGCCTTCCACGGCGACGGCAAGTTCTCCTGCAAGACCTGCCACGCCAAGGCGGTCGCGGCGGGCAAGCCGGCGCCGAAGGGCTGCACCGACTGCCACAAGAAGTAGCGTCTTCCGGAAAGACGGGAAAGGCCGCGCGGTCGTCGCCGCGCGGCCTTTTCTTATTCCGCCGCCCGCGCTCAGAACAGGCGCAGCGCCAGAACGAAGAACTCCTTGTCGCCGCGCGCCTCGGCGAGGTCGGAGCGGAGGGCGTAGCCGACGTCGAAGCGCAGGATCGTGCGCCACGGCCCGGCGAGGCTCGCCGCGGCGCCGATCCCCGTGGCGCGGGTCGCGCCCGGGGCGACCGAAGGGTCGTGGATGCGCGCGTGGTCGATCCCCGCGTCGAACCGCAGCCCCTCCCCCAGATTGAAGCCGTAGCCGACGGAGAAGACCGCCCCGCGGTCGAAGCGGATCCCCGCCCCGCCGAAGCCGCGCACGCGCGTTCCGCCGAGCAGCCCGAACTGATAGGCCGAGAAGCGGTCCACGTCGCGCGCGGCGCGGTAGTCGGCGCCGAACTCGAGCTTCTGGAAGTACGGCAGGAAGAACGTCTTCTGCGCCGAGACGCCCCACGTGCGGTACGAGCGCGCGCGGTCGAGTTCCGCGCCCGAGACGAGCGCGCCGTCCGGCCCCCAAGGCGCCCAGGTCGCGCGACGCGCCGCGCCCCAGCGGCCGGCGAGCCCCCAGCCCCCCCGGTCGTAGCTCAGCTCGACCTGCCCCGTCGTCTCCAGCGTGTTCGGCGGCGGCGTGAAGGAGCGCGTCGTCTCGTCGCGGTGGAAGTTGAGGTACGAAAGATCGAGCGTTCCCTTGATCTTCGCGAACCGGCCGATCGGGTGTCCGAGGTTGAGCCGCAGCGTCTGCTCCAGCCGGCGCAGGCGCCGCGCCTCGATCTCCTTGCCGAGGTCGTAGTCCTTGTCGAAGCGGGCGAACCCGACGGCGTTGAGCGTCGCGGCGCCGTCCCAGCGCGTGCCGAACAGCCCCGCCTTGTTGAGCGAGACGTTGAGCAGCGGCCCGGCGAAGAAGACGTTCAGGATCGCGCCGCGGCCGAAGGCGTCGATGTCGGTGTAGTCGATCCCGCCGAGCGGCGCGACGCCGTCGGTCCCCTGGTCCTTGTACATCCCGGCGACGGCGAAGAGCTGGCGCGGATTCCCCTTCTCCAGCACGCGCCTCGTGCCGTCCGGATTGCGGTCGAGCCATTTGTACCCTTCGGGCGTCTCGCGGATCATCTGCCGCGTCGAGGCGTAGGCCGCGCGACGTTCCTCGGCGAAGCGCGGATCGTTGATCCGCGGCGGCCCGAACGTCACCCGCCGCAGCACGACGAGGTTGCCGCCGGAGACCGCGTAGAGCTGCTGGCCGTCGATCTCGCGCGGCAGCCAGAAGACGGTGCCGTCCGGCCCCTCGATCGGCTCGTAGGTCTGCGTCTCCTCGTCCCCCGCGGCGGGAGGCTTGAGCTTCGTCTGGATCGTCGTCGTCTTCGCCAGCGCCGCGGTCTTTTGCTCGATCCAGGCCCGGCCGCCGACGAGCGCCAAGGCGCGGTCGCGCGGCTCGAAGCGCAGCCGCCAGCAGCGCCGCCCGTCCACCACGTCCTCGCCCTCGAGGACGTAGGCGTAGCGGCGGTCGAACGTCAGCTCCAGCGGCAGCGCGACGACCTTCTCCTTGCCGATGAACGGGGCCTCGGGGAACTTGTCCCACGAGAGGCGGACGCCGTTGAAGTAGGTGTCCTTGATCGTCCACTCCCCGCCCGTCCCGCGGTCCCAGGAGTAGTCGCCGCGCACCGAGACGTCGAACGTCCCCGTGACCTGCCCGTAGCGCAGGCGGAACGTGATCTCCCCCGTCCGCGCGACGCTCGCCAGACGCGCGTCCTGGAACGCGCGCCAGACTTGGTGCGCGGCGATGATCTCCTCGGCGGTGACGACGTGCGCGCCGCGCGCCGCCGTTTCCTCGGTCTTCAGCCCCCCGGCCGGCGAGGTCCGGTCGCGCTCGACGACGATGAACGACGGCCGCCGCGCGAGGCGCAGTTCGAGCAGCACCTTCCCCCGCGCCGCCGGCGCGACGCGCGCCCCGGGGGCGCCGCGCCCCGTCGCCTCGTAGATGTGGAAGGCGCGGCGCAGGTTCGTCTCGAGTTCGAGGCCGGCCGCGGCGCCTTCGACCGCCGCGTCCTTCCCCCAGACGACGATGATCTCGCGGAAGTTCCGGTCGTCGAAGAAGTAGGTCCAGCGCAGCGCTCCGGCGCCGGTCGTCGGCTCGACGCCGGAGGTGCTCTTCGGCGCGGCGCCGGCGTCGCGCCCGAGCGCCGCCGCGACGCCGGCCAGCGCGAGGCGCGCCGCGTCCGGCTCGGCGCCCGGATCGACGATCGCGAGGTCGGCGCCGCCGTCCAAAAGCTCGAGGGCGCGCGCGGCCGCCTCCTCGGCGGTCCGCTCCGCCGAGAGGCGCGGCGGCGTCGGGGCGACAATCCAGATCGACGCGCCGGCGTCGCGCGTCAGCATCGCCGCGCGCAGGCGGCGCGCCGCCGCGCCGAGATCCGCCTCGTCCGCGGCGCCGGCGCGGAGGCCGACCGCGTCGAGGTACGGGGCGAGGTCGCCCGAGACGGCGTAGGCCCGCAGCAGCAGATCGAGTTCGGCCTCGCCCGCGGCGAGCGCGCCGACGCCCGCGCCGGGCGCCTCGGAGCGGAGCGTGACCGAGGCCGACTTCAGTTCGTAGTCGGCGAGCCGCGCGTCGTCCGGCGAGCCCGGGGCGGGCGCGACGTCGGCGAGCAGGAACCACGCCGCGCGTCCCGCCGCCCGGCGCGCGAGGTCGCGGAGGAAGTCGCTGAACGCCTTGCGGAAGGCGTCGCGCGCCGCGGCGCTTCCCGCCGCGCCGTCCGGCCCGCGGAAGCCGCGCGGGTCGCGCGGGTCGCCGAGCCCCGGCGCCGCGCCGCCGCGCACGAGGAGGACGGTCGGGCGGTCGCCGGCCGCGGCGACGACCATCCGCTCGTCGAACGCGCGCCACGCGGCGGCGGCGTCCGGGCCGACGAACGACGACCACGCGACCGGGACGACCGACCACGCGGGGGCCGGCGTCTCGCCGCCGCCGGCGGTCGCGGGCGGCGCCGGCCACGCCGCGGCGCCGGAAC
>JAJFTU010000389.1 GCA_021372775.1 bacterium
AAGCAGATCAAGCGCCGCACGAGCGTCGCGGCGCTCTTCCCCAACGAGCAGGCCCTCCTCCGCCTCGTCAGCGCCGTGCTCGCCGAGACCAGCGAGGAGTGGGAGACCGGACGCATCTACCTCGCCATGGAGACCGAGTGATCCGGACCGCCGCGTCAAGCGAATTTACAGAAGAGCTGTTGCTTTCCCCGCAGGTGGCGCTCCTGACGGCGCAGAGCCGCTGCAGCGCGGCGACAAGACGTCGGCCGGCCTCATTGCCGCTGGTCGGCGGATTTCGAAGTGGACCGTCACCATCGGCAAGTGGTTGACGGGGCGCGTAGCCGGCGGGTGGATCGTCTCTCGCCGGGCCGAGCTCGACCACCCTCAGCCGGTTCTCTGGCAGGAAGGGCGGAGAGTTGTCGGCCCGACAACGGAGGAGCTCCGCCGGAGCCATCGACTTGAGGAAGCTCTCCGTTGCGGCGGTCATAGGAATGGAGCAGTCCACGAGCGCGGCGCCGACGCCGAATCACCTTGGGGCCCACTGCAGCGCCGTCCGCTTGACGACGCCCGGCGAAGCCCGAGCTCGCGCTCCGCGTCCCTCGCCGTAGTGCCCCCACATGTTCCGCCGCGCGTGGAAGATCTCGGTGATGGCCTCCGCACCTCCGTCGCCTGCCACAACGAGCCGCCGACGTCCTTAGCCCACGCCACGGTTGAGGGCAGTGTGCGCCCGCGCAAGGAGCCTCGGCGGAGCGTCGCCGCCCCGCTGCATCGACGATGGGCGCGGCGGCTGCCCGCACATCGCATCAGCGACCCGACGGCTACGCGCTCTCCGAAAAGGCTATTCGAGGTTCTTGCGGAAACGCAGCGCGGCGGCGGCGCCGGTCCCGAGCGCGAAGCCGCAGAGCGCCAGCGCCTCCGGCCAGAGGACGGCGAGTCCCGACCCCTTCAGGAAGACGCCGCGGATGATCGCGGCGTAGTAGCGCAGCGGCACGGCGTAGGTCAGCGCGCGGCAGAACGGCGGCATGTTCTCGATCGGGAACATCAGTCCCGAGAGGTAGATCATCGGGACCATCACCGCGAACATCGAGAGGAGCATCGCCTGCTGCTGGTTCCGCACCATCGTCGAGACGAGGAGCGCGAGGCCGAGCAGGGCGACGATGAACGGCAGCGTCAACAGCAGCAGCGTCCAGAAGGAGCCGGCCAGCGGCACGCCGAAGAACCAGACGACGACCGCCGCGACGAGCGTCAGGTTGACCATGCAGATCAGGACGAACGGCCAGAGCTTGCCGACGATCAGCGTCGCGGGGCGGATCGGCGTGACGATGAGCTGCTCCAGCGTGCCGATCTCCTTCTCCCGCACGACGCCCATCGAGGGGAGGATCAGCGCGTTCATCATCAGCGCCATGGCGAGGATCGAGGGGAGGTAGTACCAGCGGCTGAGGAGGTCGGGGTTGTACCAGACGCGCGGCGCGACCACGACCGTGCCCGCCGGGGGCGGGAGCGTCCGTCCGGCGAGCGCCGCCGTCGTGCGCCGCTCCGCCGTCCGCCGCGCGATGAGCTCGAGCCCGCGGCGCGAGACGACCTCCGCCGCGTAGCCGAGGCCGACCGTCGCCGACGTCGCGTCCGAGCCGTCCACGATCAGCTGCGCCTCCGGCGTCCGCCCCGCGGCGAGGTCGGCGCCGTAGTTCGCGCCGACGACGAGCGCCATCTGCGCCGCGCCGTTCCGCAGCAGCGGCTCCGCGGCGTCCGCCTCGGGAAGATCGGCGACGAGCTCGAACCGGCCCGACGAGAGGAACGCGTCGAGCAGCTCGCGGCTGGCCTGCGAGCGGTCGCGGTCCACGAGGGCCAGCGGCACGCTCGTCACGTCCTGATTGGCCGCGAAGCCGAGCACGACGAGCTGCAGGATCGGCGCGACGAGCAGCACCGGGATCATCCGGCGGTCCCGCGCCAGCTGCAGGAACTCCTTGCGGACGAGCGAGCGGAAGGCGCCCATGGTCAGAAGTCCCTGCGCCGGAGGCGCGCGAAGGAGACGGCGAGGACGACGACGGCGAAGACGCCGAGGAACGCCATGTCGCGGGCGAACGGCGCGAGCGAAGCCCCTTTGATGATCACGCCGCGGGAGGCGATCAGGAAGTACCGCGCCGGCACGGCGTAGGAGATCGCCTGCAGCCAGCCCGGCATCGTGCGGATCGGGAAGATGAACCCGGAGAGGAAGAGCGCCGGCAGAAGCGAGGACACCGCGCCGATCTGGAAGGCCATCGCCTGGCTGTCCGAGACGCTGGACACGAGCAGCCCGAAGCCGAGCGCGCCGACGAGATAGACGACCGTCGCGAGGAAGAGGTCTACGTAGGAGCCGGCGACGGCGACGCCGAAGAAGACGCGGGCGGCGGCGACGATCACCGCCGCGGCGACGAGCGAGATCGCCAGGTAGGGGATCGTCTTGCCGATCAGCATCTCCGACGGGCGGAGCGCGGTCGCGCGGAGCTGCTCCATCGTCCCCCGCTCCTTCTCCCGCACGACCGACATCGCGGTGGAGAGGACGGCGGTGATCATCAGGATGAAGCCCATCAGGCCGGGGACGAGGAACTGCGCCGATCGGAGCTCGGGGTTGTACCAGACGCGCGGCGCGAAGGCGACCGGCGGCTTGCCGCGCTCGAGCCCCCGCGCGGCGAGGTCGAGGTTGAACGCCTCGGCGATCTGCCGCGCGTAGCCGAGCGCCGTCGTCGCCGTGTTGGCGTCGGCGCCGTCGATCAGGAACTGCACCGGCGCCGGGCGTCCCGCCGCCAGCTCGTCGGCGTACCGCTCGGGGATCACCAGCGCGGCGCGCGCGACGCGGCGCTCGAAGAGCGGCCCCGGATCGGCGCCGACCGGGAGTTCGGCGACGGCGTCGAAGTAGGTCGATTCGACGAAGGCGTCCACGAGGCGGCGCGATTCCGCGCTGTGGCTGCGGTCCTGCACGGCGAGCGGCACGTGCCGCACGTCGAAGTTCACCGCGTAGCCGTAGAGCAGCAGCATCATCGCCGGGAAGCCGAGCAGCAGGAGCAGCGTCAGCGGATCGCGGCGGACCTGCTTGAACTCCTTCGCGGCGACGGCCCAGATCCGGCGCATCGTCACTTCCCCGCGCCGGCCGCGGCGCGCGCCGCGTCGGCTTCCTGGATCGAGTGAATGAAGACGTCCTCGAGCGACGGCGCGATCTTCGTCGCCGCGGCGGGCCGCTGCCCCGCGCCCTCCAGCAGCGCGAGCGCTTCCGCCGCGGCGCTCTCGGCCTCGGCGTCGGCGACGACGACGTGCAGCCGGTCGCCGAAGAGGGAGACCTCGAGCGCCCACGGCTGCGCTTCGAGCACCTCGTTCGCCGCCAGCGGCCGCGGGCAGCGGACCTCGAGCACGGCCCGTCCGGCGAAGACGTCCTTGAGCCGCGAGACGGGGCCGTAGGCGACGAGCCGCCCGGCGTGCATCAGGGCGATCCGCGCGCAGCGCTCGGCCTCGTCGAGGTAGTGGGTGGTGACGATGATCGTCGTCCCCTGCGCGGCGAGGTCGTTGATCAGGTTCCAGAAGCGGCGGCGCGAGACCGGATCGACGCCGCCGGTCGGCTCGTCGAGGAAGAGGACCTTCGGCTCGTGGAGCACGGCGCAGGCGAGGGCCAGCCGCTGCTTCCACCCTTGCGGGAGGTCGGCGGTCAGGCGGTCCGCGGCGCCGGCGAGGTTCGCGACCTCGATCGCCCACGCCTCGCGCTCCTTGAGGCGCGCGTTGGTCAGGCCGTAGACGCCGCCGTAGAAGCGGAGGTTCTGGCGCGCGGTGAGGTCCTCGTAGAGCGAGAAGCGCTGCGTCATGTAGCCGATCCGGCGGCGCACTTCCTCCGGCTCGCGCGCGACGTCCACGCCGAGGACGCGCGCCTCGCCGGCCGTCGGGCGGAGCAGGCCGCAGAGGATGCGGATCGCCGTCGACTTCCCCGCGCCGTTGCTCCCGAGCAGGCCGAAGACCTCCCCCGGCGCGACGTCGAAGGAGACGTCGTCCACGGCGGCGAAGGCGCCGAACCGCTTCACGAGGCGCCGCGTTTCGACGGCCGGTTCCATCGTTCAGCGTCCCGTCGCGCGGGCCAGCGCCGCGGAGGCGACTTCGGCGCGCGCGAGAGCGGAGACCCGGTTGAGGCCGGCGCGGAGCAGCGCCGTCTCGGCGTCGAGTAGTTCCGACGAGGGGATCACGCCGGCGCGGTACCGCTCGTCGGCGACGCGGCGGTTCTCGCGCGCCGAGACGAGCGAGCGCTCGGCGACGCCGACCGCCGCGCGCGCGGTCTCGAGTTCGAGCGCGCGCTGCGTCACCTCGAGCCGGATGCGCCGCTCGAGGTCGTCGAGCCCGCGGCGCGCCGCGTCGGCGCGGGCCCGCGCCTCGGCGACCCGCGCGCGGGTCCGGCCGGAGTCGAAGACCGCCCAGCTCGCGTTGACGCCGACGTCCCAGGCCGGGCGCCA
>JAJFTU010000390.1 GCA_021372775.1 bacterium
ACCGGGGAGATGTGGCTGTGCTCCGAGTGCGGGGCCGAGGTGCCGCTGAGCGACCCCGACGAGTACGACGTGGTGCGGGAAATCTGCGCGGACTGCGCGGCGAAGCACGACGACGAGGACGCGGACGCTGCCAAGCCGGCACCGACGACTCCCGCCCCGTCCAACGACTCCGCGGCCCTCGCCGGCGCGGTGGGCGCCCTGCTGGCGCAGGCGTTCGGACACTGACATTCAGCCGCGCGTGGCGCGGCAAAGGGGGAAACGATGGCTACGCAAGAGATTCCGAGGGAAGCGGCGATTGTCCTGCGAGGGGACAGCGGGATCCAGCGCACGTTCGGCGCGCTCTCCGTCGATGACGTCGTGGAACAGACGCGGATCGTGCACGACCTCATGAAGCGCGTGATGGTCGATGGCACGCACTACGGCACGATCCCCGGGTGCGGAACGAAACAATGCTTGCTCAAGGCCGGCGCGGAAACCATCGCGTTCGTGCTGCGGCTCGCGCCCGAGTTCACGGTCGAGGTCGTCCCGCTCGGCGGCGAGCACCGAGAGGTCCGCGTCGTCTGCCGGCTGCGGTCCATCCACACCGGCGCGTTCGTCGCCGAGGGCGTCGGATCGTGCTCGACGATGGAAAGCAAGTACCGGTGGCGCAAGGGCGGTCGCTCGTGCCCCGAGTGCGGGAGCGACGCGCTCAAACGGAGCAAGTACGCGCCCAAGGGCCGGCCGAACGAAAAGCCCGGCTGGTACTGCTACGCGAAGGCCGGCGGCTGCGGGACCGAGTTCTCCTATGACGACGAGCGCATCGCCGAGCAGGTGAGCGGTCGCGTCGAGAACCCCGACATCGCGGACACCTACAACACGGTGCTCAAGATGGCGAAGAAGCGCGCCTACGTGGACGGCACGATCACCGCCGCCGCCGCGTCCGACGTCTTCACGCAGGACGTGGAAGACGACGAACAACCGGACGCGCCCGCGTTCGAGCCGCGCATCGCTCCGCACAACGAGCAGCGCCGCGCGGCCCCGCCCGCCCCGGTCGCCCCCGACGTGAAGGAAATCACCTCCGGCGAAGGCCGGACCCGCCGCGTCCTCGCCAACTGGGAGGCGTTGATCGCGTCCGACCCGGACCACGCCCTCGCCTACAAGCCGAGCGGCCCGCACGCCGGCGAGCCCCTGTCGGCCACCACGAGCGATGCCGAGCTCCGCACGCTGGGCGAGATGGCCGAGGGGCACAAGGGCAGCTATTGGCCCGCCCTCGCCATCGGCGTTCGCCGCGAGCTGGCCCGCCGCGCGAGCGCGGAACCCGCGCCGTGCGATGACGTGATCCCGCAGTTCGAGAATGAGGAGGATGGGGAATGAGCGCCGTCCCGATGATCCCCGCCGCGCTGTCCGTCCCCGGAGCCGCGGACGCGATCGCCAGCATCGAGACGATGCGTTCCTTCGCCGTCGTGAACGCGGAGACGTACACGACCGCGAGCGACGCGAGAACCGCGATCAAGGCCCTCGAAAAGC
>JAJFTU010000391.1 GCA_021372775.1 bacterium
ATCTCGTCGAGGATGAGCAGGAATGGCTCGGCGGGCGTCCGCGCAGCCTTAGCCATGAATGCCAGGACATCGGGCACCTGCCATGGGCGCGAGCCGTTGCCGTCCCGGGAGAGAAGATCCTCGAAGCCGAGGATGGCCTCAGGCCCGGTCCAATCGGGGCGCACCGAAACCATCAACGAACGGCCCTCACCGAGCCATTCCCCGAGAGCCAGAGCGAGCCGGGACTTCCCAGAACCCGTGACGCCCGCGAGGACCACGAACCGCTTGGCCAGCAGCGCGGCCACAAATGCCCGAACGAGATCTGTCCGCCAGTTGTAGCCGGCTAGTTGCAGAGCGGTTTCGAAGCGGCTGGCAGACCCGCGCAACTTGCTGACATCCGCTGGTTTGCCAGCGCTGTCATGCCCGGAGAAAGGTGTTGCGGCTCCTCCGTCGGACGCCGCGACTCTCTGCAACTCTGGAAGAAGGAGGCGAGCAATCTCGGGACCGATCTGAATCGTCTGACTCGTCTTGCCCTTCTCCTGACGCTCGCCGGAGCCACGCGTGTCAATCTGAAGGTAGCGAATGCCGTCCTGCTCGAAGGTGAAATACGTTCCGCGGATGCCGCCGTGGCGCTTTTGACTGTCACGCGTCAGCCGGTCGAGTTCCGAGACGAAGGCCATGGCTCCCCCTGTTGTTCCACTGCGCCGAGAGAATCCGCGAAGTCGGACGCGAGCGGCACGCAGACGCTGCTACTTGAGATTCCGACGCCGCGCCGCGGATGTCAACGACACGGCATTGCGGAAAATGCGGCCTAAAGACATGGCTGGCGTTAGTTACTGCGCGCTCGTCTGGTCGGGCGTCGCGTCGGCGGAGGAGGGGAATTCGGCGCCGGTGTAGGTGCGCTTGAGGTCGACGTGGCCGGCGAGGCTTTCGCGGGGATGGCCGTCGAGGAGGAGGCCGACGCGCTTGATCTCGGGCATCGAGACGGTCAGGGAGCGGGAGAGGGCGCCGACGAGGGACAGCTCCTCGTCCGCGCCGACGCCGGCGACGGAGGCCGCGTCGAGGTCGATCCAGGCGACGCCGGCGGCGGTGACGTGCACGGCGCGGAGCTTGGGCGGCTTGCGCGTCGGCGTCAGCGCGTCCTTCGCGTCGGGGACGCCGCCGAGGACGAGCTGCGCGATCTGGCGCGCGCGGGCGCCGGGGGCGGGGAGGTCGTCGATCTCCGTCTCGAACGGGACGAGCGCGAACTCCTCGGTCGCGGCGCGCTGGAAGATCGTCGCCTTGCGGCGCGCCGGCGTGCCGGTCGTCGCGGGGGCGGCGGGCGATCCGGGCGCCGCCGCGGGGGCGGTCGGCGCGGCGGGGGCCGCGGCCTCGTCGAGCCCCGCGCCGAGCGACTGGCCTTCGCCGCGCATCACGAGATGGACGAGCGCGAAGCCCGCGGCGGCCGCAGTAAGCGCGAGGACGCCGGCCAGGAGCCAGCGTCCGGCGCCGGAGCGGCTCACTTGGTCCTCGCCGCGGTCTCGGCGCGGAACTGTTTGATCGCCGCCGCGACCGCCTCGGCCAGCTTCTTCCGATGCTCCTCGGAGGCGAGCTGCTTCGCCTCGTCCTTGTTGCTGATGAAGCCGAGCTCCACGAGCACCGCGGGGCAGGTCGCGCCGACGAGGACGCGGAACGGCGCCTGACGCACGCCGCGGTCGGCGAGCTTGAGCGTCTCGTTGAGGCGGTTCTGGATCGTCGCCGCCAGCCGCTCGCTCTCCTTGAGGTACTCGACCTGCGCCATGTCCCAGAGGATCAGCGAGAGGTCGCCGTCGTCCTTCGGCGCGGCCGAGGCGGCGCCGGCGGCGTCGTTCTCCAGCGCGGCGGTCGTGCGCGCGGCGTCGTCGGTGGACTCGCGCGCGAGGAAGTAGGTTTCGGCGCCGTGCGCCGCGGCGAAGCGCGAGGCGTTGACGTGGACGGAGACGAAGAGGTCGGCGCGGAGCGTGTTGGCCAGCGCGGCGCGCGCGTCGAGCGGCACGTCCACGTCCGCTTCGCGCGCGAGGACGACTTCGAAGCCGTCGGCCCGCAGCAGGTCGGCGAGCCGCTTCGAGACGTCGAGCGTGAGGTCCTTCTCGAGCAGGCCGTCCGGCCCTTCGGCGCCCTTCTCCGAGCCGCCGTGGCCCGGATCGATCACGACCTTCTTGATCGCGGCGCGCGGGGCCTGGGCGAGGGCGGCGGGGGCGAGGAACGCGGCCGCGGCGAGCGCGGCGGCGGCGACGGCGAGCGTCCGGCGAAGCGGGTTCTCCATGCGGTCATTGTAAGGGACGCGCCCCGTCCCGCGCAGCGCCGGCCCCCGGCCGCCGCGGCGCCGCGCGCCCGCCGCGCGGTTGCGGCGCCGCCCTCGCCGCGCCTCCCGGCGACCTCGCGGCCGGCGACGGTCCGCCGCCCTCGCCGCGCCGAAAAGAAACGGGCCGGCGCGAGGCCGGCCCGTTCGATCGTGCGAAAGCCGCGGCGTCGGTTACTTCGCGGCGCTCTGCAGACGCTCCTCGAGGCGGGCGATTTCCTGCTTCAGGCCGGCCGGGAGGTTCTCGCCGAACTTGGCGAAGTGCTCCTTGATCTTCGGCACCTCGTCGAGCCACGCCGGCACGTCCACCGTGAGCAGCTTCTTCAGCGTCGCCGGCGCGATGTCGAGCCCGGTCGTGTCGAGGTCTTCGGCG
Organism: bacterium; assembly: GCA_021372775.1. Taxonomy (NCBI): domain Bacteria; species bacterium. Next base: position 2,673 of record JAJFTU010000391.1, read on the forward strand.
CGCGGCAGGCGGCCGATCGGCGTGTCCACGGCCTCGGCCTTGCCCGAGACGCGCTGGAAGATCCACTTCAGCACGCGGCTGTTCTCGCCGTAGCCCGGCCACATGAACGAGCCGTCGTCCTGGCGGAACCAGTTGACGTAGTAGATGCGCGGCAGCTTGGCGGCGTCGTGCGCGGCGCCGACCTTCAGCCAGTGGCCGAAGTAGTCGCCCATGTGGTAGCCGCAGAACGGCAGCATGGCCATCGGGTCGAA
>JAJFTU010000392.1 GCA_021372775.1 bacterium
ACGACGGCAGGCGACGTCCTGCGGATCCTGATCGACAACGGCCTGGACGGGATGGCCCGGGCGCTGGAGACGCTGATGAACGAGGCGATGAAGCTCGAGCGCGCCGAGTTCCTCGGCGCCGCGCCCCACGAGCGCACCGAGTCCCGGCGCGGCTGCGCGAAGGGCTTCAAGCCCCGCGAGATCCGCACCCGCGCCGGCGCGCTGCGCCTGGCCGTGCCGCAAGTGCGCGACGTCGAGGAGCCGTTCCACCCGAGGTCCCTGGAGCGCGGGGCGCGCAGCGAGCGCGCGCTCAAGCTGGCGATCGCCGAGATGTCCGTGCAGGACGTCTCGACGCGCCGCGTCGCGGCGGTCGAGGCGCCGTCCGGGACGTAGGTCGGCTCGACGCAGGTCTCCCGCGCCGCGCGGCTGCTCGACGAGGAGCTCGAGGCGTGGCGGACGCAGCCGATCGGCGAGACGCCGTACCTGATCCTCGACGCGCGCTCCGAGAAGGTGCGCCGCGGCGGTGCGGTGATCGACTGCGCCGTGCTCGTCGCCGTCGGCGTCGGGATCGACCGCCGCCGCGTGCTCCGGGTCGGCGTCTCGCTCTCCGAGGCGGAGGTCCACTGGCGGGAGCTCCTCGCCTCGCTCACGGGCCGCGGCCTGATCGGCGTGCGGCTCGTGGTGAGCGACGACCACGCCGGCCTCAAGGCCGCGCGCCGCGCCGAGCTGCCGGGCGTGGCTCGGCGGCGGCGCCAGTTCCCTCTGCAGCGAAACGTCGTCGCCTACGTGCCGCAGGCCCCGATGCGCCGCGAGGTCGCCCGCGCGATCCGCGGCGTCTTCACCGCGCCCGACCGGGAGAGGCCGGAACGCGTGCTGGCCGCCCACCCCTTGTCTCGCCGCGCTCCGGCCGACCCGATTCCCGGGCGCGGCGACGTCTGTTGTCAATCGCGGCGCAGCGCTCGGCTGCCCACGCGACTATCTTCGGGCCTCTATTCCGTTCGTTTGCGATTCCGTTCAACGATGGACCGGAGCGTCGCCAGCGTTCTCTTGCCGCCTTGGGACAAGTCGCGATGGAGCATCCGGTGGCAGTTCGAGCAGACCAAGACGAGGTCCTCCAAGGAGGTCTTTCGAGAACCAGCGCTTTGAGCGAGGGGCACGACGTGGTGGCACTCGATGAAGCCGCGGCCCAGCTTCCCGTAAACGCTTTCGAAGCTGAACCCGCAGATCGAGCAGCGCACGGGCCGCTCTGCCTTCGCTTTCTTGATTTCCACAAGTCTGGGATTTCGCTCGCGGCGGTAGTGCCTGACCAAACGCCCCCGTCCTTCTTGGCCCTCGTAGTCCTCGTCGCGGTCTTCGCCACGGCCGCGGCGCGGGCGCGACGAGACCTTGAGGAGTCGATCCAGCGCCTTCGCCGAGTCCACGGTGAGCTCGCGAACGCCGCGCATCGTTTGACCATCGACCTTGCCGTCGCGCAGAAGAACCGGAGTCTCTTCCGCACCGCGGCGGAACCGGAGTCGCCGTGTTACCGCGGCGGGGATCCGCCGGTCGAACTTCATCATTTCTGCGTCCTCCGGCTCGCACTCCACATGCCAGGCCGCCGGCCACAGTGGGCCGCGTCGCAAATCCGCCTCGGCCTCCTTTTGCCGCAGAACGCGCGCCGCCCTGATGCGGCCGAGGAGATAGAGAGCCCCGCCGATGTTCGTGATGATGTAGACGGCGTCGCCGGGCGCGACGCGTTTGAGAGCGCCGCCGGCGATGTTCGTCAGGAGACGGCTCTCGGCCCGTTGTTCCTCGCGCCACGTCTCGTTCTTCCAGTACTGAGTGAAGTAGCGCAATGGCCTGCCCCCCATTCGCTGGTCCAACGAAACCGAGAGTCAAAGCGTCGCGGGTTCTTCTTCACGCTTCAGCGGACCGGAGGGCGGCAGAGCCGACCGGAGGCCCGCTGACGCTTGCGCCGCGAACTCACATGGGGTCATCGATGACGCTCGATTGGCCGGTTCTCTCCCCGAAGCACCGTCACGAGCTCACCGATGATCGTCACGGTCTCCGCGTCCTCACCCGTCAGTATGATCGGCGAGTAACTTCGGTTCAGCGGTTCGAGAACAACTCTGGTGTGCCGCCAGCCAGACTCCTCGTCAGCAGTCTTCTTGGAGGCATATCGCTTCACAGTGAACGAGCCTCCCGTTTCTGGATCGGCCGGTCCCCTGTACTGCGCGAGTACCATCTTGCCTTGCCGGCTGCCGGCGGGTGTCGCCCGAAAGACAACGAAGTCCCCGTCGTGGATCATCGGCTCCATCGATCGGCCGACCGCCCTGCACACGAACATTCGCTCGTCGAGCTTCCCGATGCCGTCGACTTCGATCCACGCTTCCGGTTCAACCGACTCACCGGCACCGAAGTACCCTGCCGCGGCCCTCAGGCTGAAGAGAGGCAGCAAGGACTTGAACGCCTCGCGCCTCACCCGCTCGTCCTCACACGACACGAGGGCGAGCTGTGGCGCAGGCCGCACGCCTATGAGCGCGTCCGCTAGGTCCTTTAGGCTCCCCACACTGGCGGCGATGGAAGACTCGAACTTCTTCTGCGGAACAAATAGATAGCGCCACTGACCGTACTTCGTCGTGCTCATCTTCTCGCACCAGCTGCTTGCCGCTTCGCTCTTCAGCGCCGTGTTCGTCCTGATCTCGCCTTTCGTTTCGGCCAGCCACATCATCTCGCGCCCGTCGGCATCTCGCGCCGCGATGATGAAGTCCGGAAAGTACTGCCTCGGTCGATTGCTCTCGTAGTACGTCACAGAGAAACCGAGGCGCTCGTTCTTAAAGTACCGGACGACGTCCTTCGCGTTGTCGAGGAACTCTGCGAACTGCTTCTCGAGGTCCGTATGGCAAGGAACCTTGTTCGTGTGGCAGCGATTGCCGTTTGCGACGATACCGGTCCACTGGAAGCGGCGAAGGTTCGCAGTGTCCAGAAACTCCGGATTGCCGAGTATCGGAACCGCCTCCACTCCGGTCGAGCCCGCGCCCCGGATCGCCGTGCCCAGGGCGTCGAGCGCCTGACGCCGCCAGTAGTAGATCCCGATGTCGCGCACGTCAGCCTTGAGTGCGCCTGATTCCAGTGGCACGACGCGAGAGTCGAGATAGCGACGTGACACCTCGAGCAGCTCGTCGAACGTAGGGCCGATTCCGAGATCCGCCGCGGCGCCGGGATTCGTCTCGGCGTGAAGCTCCTCCGCCATGAGGAACGCCGTGCGCAAGACAGGCCACTCCTTCCGCACTTCCTCGAGCGTCATGACCGCCTCGGGCGCTCCACCGACGACCGGCCGGACGTGAACGTCGGGCGGCGTTTCCTTGGGGTTGATCCGGATCTCGGGCAGGTCCTCGACTCGCAGCCGGTTCGCAAGGGACTCCGTGACACCGACGGCCCATGACCTGACGTTCGGGACTGCGACTCGATACCCCACCTTCTTTGGATCCGCCTCGATCCAGTGGAGTTTCTCGCCCCACCTTCCCGTTCTCGCTCTCTTGCGCTTTTCGACGGGGAACCCAACGAAGGGGATCCCGAACGCGTCGACCGTCTCCTCGCCGCCTTCGGGTCGCTCATCGAGCGGCTGGTTGAGAATATCGTAGTTCGTGCGCCGGAGGCCACGACCGATGATCTGCTCCGTAAGAAGTGGTGATCCGAACGCCCGCAACCCCAGGATGTGGGTGACGCTCTTCACGTCCCAGCCTTCAGAAAGCATGTTCACGCTGACAATGCAGCGCACGCGCTCCCCCGGCTTCCCCTTCGCGCCGACAGTGTTCACCATCTCGCGCAGCGTGGCCTCGTTCCCTTTGTCGGCGTCGAAGACCTTCGAGTCGATCGGGATCGTCATCCAGCACCTGCGATCATCATCGTCGGGATTCCTGAGGAGGTCGTACTCGCGCGTCAGGTGCTCGAACAGCCATGACGCTTTTTGTGCGTTGTCAGCGACGCAGAGAAGTACCGGACTCGGCCCGCGCATCTCCGGCAAGAGCATCGACGACCAGTCGTCGTAGTCCTTTTTCCACGACGAGTAGATGCTCGCGATGGCACCCTTGCACGACCGGAGGTATTCCTCCTTGGTCTTCGCACCCTTCACTAGGTCCCATAGGTCTAGGTACACATGACCTTGCTCGGTCGGGTCCGGCAGACGCACGACCTTCACGAGGCCCGACTCGAACGCGTCGTAGACCGAGAAGTCCGACACCAGCCACTCGAAGAGAGTCCCCTCGGGCTTCGGCGATCCGGACCCGTACCAGGGTGTTGCCGAGAGATCGAGAACCAAGCTGACCCGTGCGGCCTTCGAAAGCCGCTCCAGAATCTTGCTCCACTTGATGTACTCAGGATCTTCGCCCGACCGAGCTCGCTTCTCGCCGTAGACATGGTGTGCCTCGTCGTTGATCACGAGAAGGTCTCGCCACCCGCCGAGCAGCCGACGGATGGGTGCGTTGGGATCCTGACGAGCGCGTCGCTGCATAGCTCGAAGGACCGCCTGCGGAATGAACCGCCCCGCTTCGAGAGGAACGTCTCGTTCGCCGATCCAGTCCTCCCGCTTGTTCTCCAGCGGGATCCCCTGCCAGTTGCGGACGAGCACGTTCGGCCTGAACTCATCCTTGTACTCGGGGGGCACCGTCTCGAACGCGTCGTAGAGGTTGTGTTCCCCTGACGGGTCGAGACCATCGCCGCGTGGCTGGCCGCTGACGCGGTCGCGCACGGTGAGGTTCGGCACGAGCACGAGGAAGTTCGCCGACAACGATGACCCGCTGACCTTGCGCTTGTGCAGCGTCGACCACGTGACAATGAGTGCCATCACGATGGTCTTCCCCGTGCCGGTAGCCAGCTTCAGCGCATAGCGGAGCAGGTCTCCGGTCTCCGGCATCCGCCGTCGGTTCTGAACCTCGTAGAGGTAGATGACCGTCTCTACCGCCTCCTGCTGGCAGAAGAAGAAGCGTCGCCCGACTGCGCGCCGTTCTTCGTCGCGCTCGAACCACCACTCCAGCAGGCGCCGCGTCACGATCGCCGTACCCGGGTATCCGGCCTCGCGCCATTCGCGCACTTTCTCGCGAAGGTGGTTCACGACATCGTTCCGCTGTTCGGTGCTCGCAAGCAGATCCTCGAAGAGCCCTGCCTCTTTCCCTACAACCCCCCCAATGCCTCCCTTCGCGTCCTTCGCGGACGCGAGGAACCTCATCGAGGGGCGCCGTCCGCTCGCGAGCTTCGACCGGCCCCCCGTGAGAAGCTCGTAATGCCGATCCGGTTCCCGGAATGCGTCGCAGATGACGACGCGATCGACAACGTAGGCCATCGCGCCGGCTCCTCAGTCCAGATCCCGCACAACGACTGACTCGTTGCCGTAGACGTCCACAACCTTCACCGCGATCCGCTTGTAACCGCGCACCGGGAACGGCTCGGAGGTGAGTTTCAGCGTGAACTCCTCGGGGTCCACCTCGGCCTTCAGGGCCGCCTTGATGTTCGGCACCTTCGTGAAGTCGAAGAACACTTGGCAGTCCACGAAGCAGTCGCCGTCGTAGTCCTCGTCGAGGTACCAGGCCGAGACGTAGCCCGAATCGGCCGACTTGTACGCGGTCGTGCGGCGCTTGCGATCGAACAGCGCCACGCCGTTGAGCGTTACGCGGACCTGATCCTCCTCGGGGCTCTTCTGCGCCGCGATCTCGACGTCCGGCAACGCGAGAGGCGAGAAGAGCATCTCCGGCTGCGTAGCCTTGAGCCCCTCGGCGAGCGTGTCGGGGCGGATCATGATCAACTCGACCTTGACCTTGCCGCGCTTCTCGAGCGCCGATTTCACCTCGCCGACGTTCGCCTCGAAGGCCCAACCGAGCACGTGCACCTCGAGGATGCCCGAGGCGAGCGCGTCCTGGACGGCGTCGCTGATCTGTTTGGCGGTCACGCGACCTGACAGCGGTCCGACCGAGATCGCGATCTTCTCCTTCTCAGTCTCAGCCACCGCGTGCACTAGCCCCGTGGCGCCTTGGATCGCAGCGTCCTTGCGATAGAGGCGGCAGATCACCTCGATGTAGTTTTCGAGCTTCGCCGCCTCTCCGATGCCCGGCTCGCAAACGACGACGCCCTTCCAGTCCTCGACGGAGTAGCGGCCGAGAGACATGACCTCGAAGGGGCCAGCTACTCGCAAAGCGGTGGCGTCGATTTCAGGTCTGTCAACCAACACAAGATCGCCTGTTTCACGCTCGTTTGAGACGGCCCCAAGCGTCACTTTCTCAGGCGACTCGTAAACGAATCCGCTCGCTAGTTCCGCCCCCCATGTCCTGAAGTGAGGAAATACAGCCGAGAGGACCGCCTTGCGAGCAACATTGATGGCGACGCGCGACGTGTCGCAGGTAATCCAGCGCCTTCCCCATCGCTCGCTGCAGAGCGCCGTAACCCCAGAGCCGCACGTGATGTCCAGCACAAGGTCACTAGGCCGCGTCGTCATGTGGATGCAGCGCTCGACGACCTTGTCTGACGTCTGGACCGCGTAGCGCTTTCCACTGGCGCCTTGGGTGTCGCTCCAAAGGTTCGTAACCTCCATGTACGGGAAATCCTCGAAGTAGAAGACGTATTGAAGGCTATCGCCCGGCGCCTCGAGTCGACGCTGATCGATGAGTCGCCTCATGCCTTCTGGATTGGTCTTCCAGCTGTGTCCTGTTCGCGGCGCGAACGTCCGTCCATCGAACTCAACATTGAAGACACACGATGGCGTTAGGCCCGACGAATTCAGATCGATCAGACGGTAGATCTTGGCGCCCTCCGTCAACAAGGTCGGGTCGTCGCGCTCCTCATCAGTCATCGCGCGTCGACTTCCGTCCGGTAGTTCAACGCGAGTGAACTGCGTACCAGCTCCGACACCGCGGTCTGTGTATATCTTTTGATACTGCACTCTGGCTTTGTCTTTGGCGTACCAGAGCAGGTAGTCGCAGATCCCGGCCAGCAGCGTATTCCGCAGCGGAATCTTCGTGCGGAACGAGATCTGCGCTACAAAGTTGGAAGCCCCGAATACCTCATCCATAAGCGCGCGCGCACGGTGCACGTGCTCGTCGCCAATCTGCACGAGCACGCTGCCACTGTCGCGCAGCAATTCTCGACAGAGATATAGGCGCTCCTCGAGATAAGACATCCACGAGTGAACACCCAGAGCCCACGTATCCCGAAACGCCTTGATCGTGAGGACATCGTCGGCCTGGTCCTTGTCGTCGTTCTTCGTTGAATCCACCCGCTGCTGGAAGTTCGAGTCGTACTTGATGCCGTACGGCGGATCGATGTAGATCATCTGCACCTTGCCACGCAGACCCTCATATTGCAGCAGCGACTCCATCACGTGTAGGGAGTCGCCGCAAATGAGCTTGTTCTTCCAACCCTCTTCGTGTGTGTAGAACTCGACACGCTTGCTTCTGTCGCCCTCGCGGAGGCTCTTTTCGAGGTCGGCAAAGAGGTGGCCCTGCCGCGCCGCGCCCGACTTCTCCTCGGCCGCGCGCCGAGCCCGCTCGATGATCTGGGCGATGCGCGACTCGGAGACGATCTCGTTACGCTGGAGGGGCAGCACCGGTACTTCGCGCCGGTTGCGCTTGCCCGCCCAGAAGAGAACCGGATCCGCCGCCGGATCCATATCCACGACCACCGGCCGCTCGTCGTCGCCCGGGAGCTTGCCCACGTGGACGGCTTTGCTCCAGCCGTTGTCCATCGGCAGCGTGACGACCTGTTCGTCCGCCGGCAGCAGCGGCGTGTGCCCGGTCTCGGGCGTGCGCGGCTCCTTGATGTCGTCATAGGTGTAGCGGGTAACGGTCTTCCCGCCTCTCGGCTTGCGGGTGCCCTTGTCCATCGGCGGCCTTTCTTCTCGCGTGAGCAAGCGTTCGATGAGTGCGGCGCGTCGTCCCACCTGCGAAACGCCTGCGATCTCGCAGATGGTCTTGACCCCAGCCTCGGAGAGCTGCTGGAGGAGCAGTTCGGAAGTAGCCCGATGGGCTCGCGAGAGCTTTGCGCGCATTGCCTCGGCGCTGCGCTTGTCGACGTCGTCCAGCTCAAGTGCCTCGACGACCACCTTGAGCTGATCCCTCGACATTTGAGTGAGTATCTGGCGCTTCAGATTCACGGCTTCGCTCCCGGCGGCGGACTACTTCACGGACATCGCGCGGCTGCACATGCCTTTGTAATCACAGGTAGCGCACTTCTTGCCTGACGGCGCTGCCGCTAACTCCCCGCTGCGAAGAGCGGCCGCCGCGGCGCGCGTGCGGACCTTGACATCCTCGACGAAGTCATCATCGACGGAGCGCGGCTTGCGCTTTCGTTCATCAAGCTCGTAGATCTCCACGTAGTCGGGCCGCCGTCCGGTGAGGTCCTGGTAGCCTAGGGCGTAGACGTGAAGCTGCGTCTCGGTGACGTCCTCTGCCTGCGCCCGATCGCTCGACTTGAGGTCGACGATCGTTGTTTCGCCGGTATCGACGCGGCGGACGAGGTCGATCCGCCCGATGACGTTCACGCCGCCGCCGAGATTGATCTCGATCTGCTTCTCCGAGAACTCGATCTTGTCGAACTCATCTGCATTGTCGTGGAGATAGTCGCGCAGGACATGCTCCGCCGACTCCTCGAGCTGTTGACGCAGCGCCGGGTACGCGTATGGCGCATGCAGGTGGGTCGTGACGAGATCACGTACCTCGTCGACGCCTGCGACGTCACCACGGATCGCGCGTGCATGGACTTCTGCGAGGGCGTCGTGGAGTGACTTCCCGTAGCCGAGCGCCTCGTGGATCGGCGCGTTGAATCCGTAGAGAACGCGGAGCTTGAACTGGTAGGGGCACTCAAAGAAGTACTTGAGGTCCGAAAACGAGAAGACCACGTTCGCCACGCCGGCACGCGGCTGAGGCGGGAGCCGATCGCGCTTCGAGTAGTCCGGCACCCTCCTCTTCACGTAGGTCGACGCGAGGATGTTGTCCCAGAACTCCGAACGCTTCTGAGCCTGCTGGTTCCCCGGAACCGGTGCCCACGTGAAGTGCAGGAACTTCTGGCTGCGCGTCATCGCAACGTAGAACAGCCGCCGCTCGTCTTCGATGGTCCCCTCGAAGCGAGCCTGCCCTCTCACGCCAGCGCTCGGCAGAAGGTGCCACACGGTGCGGCCGCCGGGCTTCTTTGCCGGAAAGCGGTTCTTCAGGAGCGCAGGAACGAATACCACCGGCCACTGCATACCTTTCGCCTGGTGGACGGTCATGATCCGCACCGCATCGGGGTTGGCGTACTGGTTGTCCTGCCAGCCCTCCGGATATGCATCCTCAACGCGGTACTCAAGGAAGTCCGCGAACGACGCGTACTTCTCCAAGGGTCTCGAGTGGAAGTGGATCGCCTCGAAGTCTGAGATCGCCTGACTGAACTTGCCGAGGTTGTAGAACACAACCTCTCCCCGGCCGCTCGGGACCCGCCCCTCTCGGACCCCGGCTTCCGCAAGGAAGTTGAGAAAGACGCGTTGGATCGAGTACTGCCCCCATCGCTTCTGGTCCGGATCGGCGAGCGCCGCCTTGGCGGTTGCGGCGCTCTTGATTGCGGCCTGAAGCGCGTCCGGCTCCAGGCCAAGGTTCGCTGCGTTCCACGCGGCCTCGACGTCTGATTCTTCGACCGCGCGGCCACCAATGAAGTAGAAGAGCTGTCGAGCTGCCTCCGCCTCCGCGGTCTGGAAGAGACTCGTCATTCCCGTCACGACGAATGGGATGCCGGCGACGCGCAAGGCGTCCGTGATCGGCTCCGCGTTCTTCTTCACGCTGCGAAGGAGAACTGCCATGTCGGACCAGGAGAGACCGCGGGGCTTGCCATCTTCGTTGACCGCGATCCCACGGAGAGCCCTCGCGGTCTCCGCTATGTACTTCGCCTCCGCGGTTGGATTGTCGAAAGACAGGGCGACCATGTCACCGAGCTCGTACTTCTGCGCGCCGGTGGGTTTCATCGCCTTCTGAAGCCGAGCGGCGTTCTGCTCGATAAAGGGGCGGGCAGTCCCGACGATGCCGTCGCTTGAGCGGAAGTTCTCTTCGATCGGGATCTGTTCGACGTCCGGATAGCGTTGCGAGAAGTTGAGAATGTTAGCGACGTCGCTTCCGCGCCATTGGTAGATGGTCTGGTCGTCGTCGCCGACGACGCAGATCTCGGCACCGAGTTCGTGTAGCGACCAGACGATAGCTTCCTGAACCGGATTCACGTCCTGATATTCGTCGACAATGACGTACTTCACCCGGTCGCCAAGTCGTGCGCGGAGATCTTGGTCGTTGGTGAGCACCTCGACTGCCAGCTCGAGGATGGCCGAGTAGTCGAGGTAGCTCCGCGACTCCAGCAACTTCTTGTAGCTGTCGAGGCCCTTGACGAGTGAACAGCCGGCGAGGTCCTTAGGCTCGAGGTCGGCTTCGCGCAGGATGGAAAGCGCGGTGATGTAGCGGTGCGTGTCGACATAGCGGCGCAGTGGCACCCCCTTGAGGTCGGTGCACGCCGTCAGGCCGCTCTGCTTGCTATGCCGATCGATGAAAAGCCCCTGCTGAACCTCGTTCAGGATTTCGAACTTGAGGTACTTCGGAACCTCGCCTTTTAGCAGCTCGAGGCAGAAACCGTGAATCGTACCAACGAACATCTCGGCCATGCCGGTGATCTCACCGAGCGATTCGTGGGCGCGCTTGTAGGTTCGTTCCTTCAGTTCGCCGGCGGCCTTCTCCGTGAAGGTGAACGCGACGATGTTGGAGGGTGAGAGCCGTCGGGGGCCCGTTGGATCAATTAGGTGGACTATGCGCCGAGCAACGACTTCCGTTTTTCCGGAACCGGCGCACGCGATAAGTTGGAGGTTCCTCCCCCCGAACGCGATTGCTTGCGTCTGCCTCTTCGTGAGATTCAACGCCCCCCCTCGCGGCGGCTCCTACCGCTTCGTCATCCACGTCCTCGTCGGCCTAGGGATGCCCCGTCTTCTGTGAGAGTCGACGTTGGCCGGTCAGTATGTTCTACGCGACCTGGCGGACGGTGTCCAGCGCAGCGGTTCACGTTTCCCGCCTGAAGAGCAGGCTCCAGCTGCGGCAGTCCGTAGTGGCAGCGCACACGCGCAGTGCACGCAACCACTGTCGCTATGAGCAACAGCGGCAGCAACCAAGGAGCCGTCGTCGATAGTCCGCAACTCGCAGAAGCAAATCGTCGCCGCTTCCGAAGTCGGCTGCAGCCGTTCGTTCTTCCCGCTGGACGGCGGTTGGCAGTGCGAGGCCCACGGTCACCATCCATGCTGGCTGCGGAAGCGCCGGCATGGAAGTCCTGCACGAGGAGCTCCTGCCCGCTTCTTGGGATGAAGCGTGCCGTGGCACCGGGCTTTCTCTCGCCGGCGCTGGAGCATCGCGGCAATGCCGGCTGGCTTCATCTGCTCGGGGATCACTCACGGGGCCGCCGTGAGGCCCAGCGCCCACGAGGCTTTCCGGAATGCGGTCCCCGAGAGCCGCCGGTCGCTCGCGCTGCCGGCGTACACTGCCGGCACGACCTCGATGTTTCGCTATGAGAGGTGCCTACTCATCGTGACCCCTTTGGTCACGCCGGGCCGAACAGCGCCGTCGCCTTTCGCCGGGTCGCGAAGTCATTCCCCCTGAATTAGTTGCTCTACTCTATTTCGGGCCTCTGGTGGCATTCCGCCCACCGCCCACTGGAGAAGATCCAGTTCGTCCCCAAACGTCCGAAATACCTCGTCGCACTGGAGGATCTCCTCATAAGACCACCAGTCCATCGCCATGCCCGTCAGCCTTTCCGGGACGCCTTCGGGGTAGTGCCAACGTCGTGTGTTCCGCCTTTCGAACCAAGACGCGTTGATATCCGCGATGAGGGCATCACGTGTGTCGATGTACGCTTCGTACTTATAGCCGTATAGCCGCGCGAACTGATACTCGTCACGAAGTCGTTTCGGCGTCAACAGCGCGAAGCGGATGTCCTCCGGAAGCGCCCCATGACCATCGTCGGTTTGGAGGCACGCAAGAGACTCGATTACCCTCGCCATCTGATTGCGTACAGGATCATGAGATACGCCGGTGCTAATGTCAGACAGAAGCTTCGCCTCGACGAACGTAACGCTTCCCCCACCGTCAGGGTCAAACGCAATACCGGCCTTGGTCCCATTGCGTATCGTGATCGCACCCCACGCGATATCGATGTGGCTGTTGCCTTCCGTCCTGCCCGCCGCGCCACACCGGGGTGCGATCGGGATTGCTTCGCACCACACGTCGGTGTTTCCGTCCTCAGCAGCGTGTGGGCCCTGATTCTCGAACCATGCCGGTGCTTCGCCACGGTCTTGCGCGGCGCAGAGAATGACCGCTGCAACGTAGTTCCAGATCGTCTCGTTCCACGGGGCGTTGTCCTTATGCACCGCCCTACGCAACTGCTTGACATGCGCTTGTGTTGCCCTGACCATGCGTCTCTCCCTTGCTAAGCGCTGTGCACACAAGACACAGCAAGCGCTTCGTGGACACCGTCTCCGGGTTCGTCATCGGTGGGCTGCGCCACTCACCCAGACTTCTGCGTCAGCGCGAATGCGCACTCATCTTCCAGTCTCTGATCGCACCGCCCACGTGGTCTCGTGGCTGAGATCGCCTGCCCTGCGCGCCGCACATACGCTCTTTGGTCCGAACACGGGTCACAGCTCCGTGTACTTCGCCCGGCTTCCCCGAGCCTTCTCCGCGGGGTACTTGGCCGCGTTCTCCTCGAGCTTGCGGGCGATCGCCTCTTCGGGGTCGATGCCCGCGTCGTGGGCGAGGAGGAGGCAGTAGATCAGGACGTCGGCGAGTTCGCGCTCGACGTCGGGCTTGCGGGCGGCGAGGTCGGCGGCGACGGTCGCGTCGCTGCTCCATTGGAACAGCTCCAAGAGCTCGCCGGCCTCGATGCTGATCGAGGCGGCGAGGTTCTTCGGCGAGTGGAACCGCTTCCAGTCGCGCGCGTCGCGGAAGGCGACGATGCGCCGCGTCAGGTCGTCGAGCACGGGGCTTCCTCTTCCTCCGGCGCCGCGGCGCGGGGCATCTTGCTCCGGAGGTGCTCGGCCAAGGCCGGGTCGGTGCAGAAGACGTAGCAGCCCTTGAGGCCGCGGGTCATCAGCACGCGGTAGGTGTTGCGGATGATGGGGTCGGCCAGCTCGGTCGCCTTCGCCGGGTCCGTCTTGGCGATCCCCTTGATCCCCTTCAGCGACTGGTCGGTGCGCGCCCGCTTCGTGAAGTCGGTCTGGACCGCGCCGCCTTCGAAGCGGAGATCGTCGCCGACGATGACGCCGACGTAGTCGAACTCCAGCCCCTGGGCGGTGTGGACGCAGCCGACCTGCTCCACCGAGTCGTCGTCGATCGCCCACGTCTCGGTGGAGTTGAGGTTCCAGCTCTTGTAGAACTTGTAGGTGTCGAGCGCGATGTCGGGGACGTCCCGGCGGGCGCGGCCGTTCTGCGGCCACTCCCAGCAGTAGCCGGCGACGACGCGGGACCGGTTGCGCGGCGCGTTCCTCTTCACGATCTCGGCGAACATCTCGTTCGGGTCGTTGAAGACGCGGAAGTCGTAGTCGAGCTCTTCGATCGGCCGCACCGCCCGCTCGACGCCGAGGACGTCGTCGAGCCAGTCGAGGTAGCTCGTCGAGCCGTTGCAGCGGAACTGGGACTCCAGCGACATCTCGACGATCGTCGCGCCGGCTTCCCGCGCGAAGCGCCGGATGGCGGCCGCCGTGCCGATGTCCTTGATCGTGACGCGCTGCGCCTCGTCGATGAAGAAGGCGCTGAAGCGCGCCGCGCGGATCAGTTCCTTGATCTGGTTGTCGCCGAGGTTCTGGAAGAGCCCCGACTTCTCGTTGAGGCGGTGCGCCTCGTCCACGATCAGGGCGTCGAAGGAGTTCTCCGGCACGTCGCAGTAGGAGCCCGAGCCGCGGAACAGGCTGTCGATGTACGAGCGGCTGTGGTCGCTGCCCTGCAGCAGCGTGGAGTAGACGTGCCGCGGCGCGCTGTTCTTGGAGACGTACTGGCAGACCATCCCTTCCGCCGACGTCAGCCGGACGAGCAGGTTGACGGCGACGACCGACTTGCCCGTCCCCGGGCCGCCCCGCACGATCAGGACCTGCTTCTCTTTCCGCTCCGCCGCCTCGCGGGCGCACTGGAGCGCGTTCTCGAAGACGACCTTCTGGTCGTCGATCATCACGAACTCTTCGTTGCCGGCGAGCATGCCGGCCAGCGCGTCCTGCAGCGACTTGGAGGGGCGCAGCCGGCCGGACTCGAGGCAGTCGATGACGTAGCCGTCCTCGCCCTTGC
>JAJFTU010000393.1 GCA_021372775.1 bacterium
GAGCTGGTGCAGGAGATCTCGGCGGCGAGCAACGAGCAGAACACCGGCGCCGACCAGATCAACAAGGCGATCCAGCAGCTCGACCAGGTGATCCAGCAGAACGCGAGCGCGGCCGAGGAGATGGCCTCCACCGCCGAGGAACTCTCCAGCCAGTCGGAGCAGCTGCTCCAGGCGATGGAGTTCTTCCAGGTGGACGACGGCGGGCGCGGGGCGGCGAAGTCCGCGGCGCGTCCGGCGGCGAAGCCGGCGGCGTCGGCGAAGCCCGCCGCGGCGGCCCCGAAGCCGGCGGCGAAGCCCGCGGGACAGGCGAAGGGCGGGTTCGCGCTCGACCTGAAGGCCGGCGCGGACAAGACCGACTCCGAGTTCGAGCGCTACTGAAGGGCGCGGGGCGAGGGGGCGGCTCGGGCCGCCCCCGAGTCCGGGAGACCGAAATGAGCGTGACGGACATCACCGAGACCCGGCAGTACCTGACCTTCAAGCTCGGCGAGGAGATCTTCGCCCTCGACGTCGCCCAGGTCCGCGAGGTGCTCGACTTCACGGCGATCACCCGCGTGCCCCGCACGCCGGAGTACATGCGCGGCGTGATCAACCTGCGCGGGAGCGTCGTGCCGGTCGTGGACATGCGGCTCAAGTTCGGCATGACCCGCACCGAACGCACGGTGAACACCTGCATCGAGGTCGTCGAGGTGACGCTCGACGGCGAGGCGACGGTGCTCGGCGCCCTCGTCGACTCGGTGCAGGAGGTGATCGAGCTCGAGCCGGACCAGATCGAGCCGGCGCCGCGGATCGGCACCCGCCTGCGCACCGACTTCATCAAGGGGATGGGGAAGCGGGACAACGAGTTCATCATCATCCTCGACATCGACAAGGTCTTCTCCGTCGAGGAGCTGTCGATGATGGTCCAGGCCGACGGTGGCGCCGCGGACGACCGCGACGCGGCGACGGCGTAGGGGCGCCGGCGATGACGACGGCGCGCGCCGCGTCGGGCCGGTCCGGGGCGCAGGCCGCGCCGGAGACTCCGCGCGGCGCGCGCATCTCGGACCACGACTTCCGCCGCCTCGCGGAGTTCATCGCCGCCCGCTGCGGGATCCGGATCACCGAGGCGAAGAGAACGCTCGTCGAGACGCGTCTGCAGAAACGGCTGCAGGCGCTGAAACTCTCCGGCTTCGGGGAGTACTGCGACTACCTCTTCGGCCCGAAGGGACTGGCCGAAGAGCTCGTCCCGATGATCGACCTCATCACCACCAACAAGACCGACTTCTTCCGCGAGTCGGCGCATCTCGACCTGCTCGCGGCGCGCGCCGCGCCGGCCCTGCTCGCCGAGACGGGGGCGGGGACGCGGCGCCCGCTGCGCGTCTGGAGCGCCGGTTGCTCGACCGGCGAGGAGCCGTACTCCCTGGCGATGGTCCTCTCCGAGTTCGCGGAGCGGACGCCGGGGTTCCGCTTCGAGATCCTCGCCACCGACATCTCGACGCGCGTCCTCGAGCGGGCCGCCGGCGCGGTCTACGAGGAGGACCGCGTCGATCCGGTGCCGGAGGGGATGCGGCGCAAGTACCTGCTGCGGAGCAAGGACCGCAGCCGCGCGCTGGTGCGGATCGCGCCGGAACTGCGCGCGCTCGTCACCTTCCGCCGGCTGAACTTCATGGACGAGGAGTACGACGTCGGCGAGCGCAAGGACGTCGTCTTTTGCCGCAACGTGATCATCTACTTCGACAAGACGACGCAGGAGACGATCCTCAACCGGATCGCCCGCTGCATGGGTCCCGGGGCGTTCCTCTTCACCGGCCATTCCGAGACGCTGTTCGGCCTCAGGACGCCGTTCCGGCAGGTCGCGTCCACCGTCTACAGGCGGGAGGCGTCGTGAAGCTCGCCGCGCCGCGCGAGGTCTACCTCAAGCCCGGAGAGGTCTTCTTCTCCGCGCGGCCGGCGATCGTCGTCACGGTGCTCGGATCGTGCGTCTCGGCGACGCTCCACGATCCGGCGCGGCGGATGGGCGGGATCATGCACGCGATGTTGCCCGGACGGGCGGGCGCGGACGAGGACGACCCGCGCTACGTCGAGCCGGCGCTGCGGCGGCTGCTCGAGGCCTTCGACCGCGCGGGGACGCCGCGCCGCGCGATCGTCGCCAAGCTGTTCGGCGGCGGCGACGTGCTGCGCGGCTCCGGGGCGGACGGCCGGGCGACGGTCGGCTCGCAGAACGTGGCCCGGGCGCGCGCGGCGTTCGAGGCCGCCGGTCTCATCGTCGCCGCGGAGTGCGTCGGCGGGGCGCGCGGCCTCAAGCTCCGCTTCCACACGGCGACGGGGGAAGTGCTCGTGAAGCGGCTCGCCGGCGCGGTTTCCGAGGCGTCCGGACGTCCGGCCGCGGCGCGGAGGTGACCTTTGGGCGCGGTCAAGGTGCTGATCGTGGACGACTCGGCGGTGGTCCGGCAGACGATGGCCGAGATCCTCTCCGGCGATCCCGAGATCGAGGTGATGGGGACGGCGGGGGATCCGTTCGTCGCCGCCGAGAAGATCGCCGTGGAAGTGCCCGACGTGATCACGCTCGACATCGAGATGCCGCGGATGGACGGGCTGACGTTCCTCCGCCGGCTGATGGCGCAGCGGCCGATCCCGGTCGTCGTCTGCTCCAGCCTCGCCGGGAAGCACGCCGAGAGCGGCCTCAAGGCGCTCGATCTCGGAGCGGTCGAGATCATCGAGAAGCCGCGCCTGGGGACGAAGGTCTTCCTCGAGGAGTCGAAGGTGCGGATCCGCGACGTCGTGAAGGCCGCGGCGCGGGTCCGCCCGCGGACGCCGGCGCCGGCGCGCGCGGTCGAGCCGAAGCTGAGCGCCGACGCGGTCCTCGCGCGGCCCGCGGCGCACGCGATGATCCAGACGACGGAGAAGGTCGTCGTCGTCGGGGCCTCGACCGGCGGGACGGAGGCGCTGAAAGTCTTTCTCGAGGCGCTGCCGGCCGACTCGCCGGGGATCGTGATCGTGCAGCACATGCCGGAGCACTTCACGCGCGAGTTCGCGCGCCGGCTCGACGGCCTCTGCCGCGTCTCGGTGAAGGAGGCGGAGAACGACGACACGGTGCTGCGCGGCCGCGCGCTGATCGCGCCGGGCAACCACCACCTGCTGCTGCGGCGGAGCGGCGCGCGCTACTGCGTCGAGGTCAAGGACGGCCCGCTCGTCAGCCGGCACCGTCCCTCGGTGGACGTCCTCTTCCGCTCCGCCGCGCGCTACGCGGGGCGGAACGCGGTCGGCGTGATCATGACCGGGATGGGGGACGACGGGGCGCGCGGGATGGCCGAGCTGCACGAGGCCGGCGCGCGGACGATCGCCCAGGACGAGGAGAGCTGCGTCGTCTACGGCATGCCGAAGGAGGCGGTCAAGCTCGGCGCCGTGGACCGCGTGCTGCCGCTCGACCGGATCGCCGCCGAGATCCTGCGCGCGGCCTCCTGAGCCGCGGCCCGCTCCCGTCCCGCCGGGAACGACGCCGCGTCGCGCGGCGCGGCCTCGCAGGGCGGCGCCCCGCGGGCGCTCAGCGCTGGGGCGCGGTCGGCTCGGCGCCCGACTCCCGCACCTGGTCCTTGCCGGCGCGCTTCGCCTCGTAGAGCGCCTGGTCGGCGCGCTGCAGCCATTCGGCCTGCGTCTCGCCGTCCTCGAGCTCGGCGAGGCCGATCGAGAGGCGGAGCTGCGCCTCCTTCCCCTCCCACGAGACGCGGATCTCGCGCACCGCGTCGAGCAGCTTCTGGGCGAGCAGGCGCGCGTCGGGCATCCCGTCGCGCTGGAAGATCACCGCGAACTCGTCCCCGCCGTAGCGGGCGATGAAGTCGGTCTTGCGCGGCAGCGTGCGGACCATGCAGTCGGCGAGCGCCTTGAGCGCCTCGTCGCCGCCCTGGTGGCCGAGGCGGTCGTTGATCTCCTTGAAGCCGTCGAGGTCCACCATCATCAGCGTGCACGGCTCGCGCGTGATCATGTGCGCCGCCGCGGTCGTGCGGATCTGCTCGTCGAAGAAGCCGCGGTTGAAGAGTTGGGTCAGCGGGTCGAGGATCGACTCCCGCCGCGACTTGTCGAGCTCGCGCCGCGCGTTGTCCAGCTCGCGCATCGTGTCCGCCATCTCGCGGCGGTGCCGCTCGGCGCGCTCCTCGACGAGGCCGTGGATCTCCTCGACCGCGCCGAGGACCTGCCGCCGCAGCTCGGAGATCGAGACCTGCGTGCAGGCGGTCTTGAGGCGCAGCAGCTGGACGTCCATCCGCCCGTCGGAGGAGCGGTCGAGGGAGAAGCTGTTGCTGAGCCGCTGGATGAAGATCAGCAGCGTCTCCCGCATCTCCTGCCCGCTCTTGACGACGAAGCCGCGCTCGGCCCGCCGCTGGCGCTCGACGAACCCCTTGAGGCCGACCCAGTCGCGCAGCCGGCGGCCGCGCGGGGCGGCGGCGCCGACCAGACGCTCCGGCGGCGGCGCGCCGTCGGCGACGTGGGCCGCCCAGCGCTCGAAGCGGTCGCGCGCGGTCGCGGCGGCGACGGAGTCGAGGTCGAACGAGTTCTCCCCCAGCAGCGTCAGGATCGCCGCGAGGGTCGGCAGCGCTTGATCGGTGTTGTCCGGCTCGGTCCCGTCGGACGCGATCGACTCCGCGGCCCGGCCCGGACGCGGCGCGGCCGGAGCGAGACCGAAAACGGCGCGAAGACGCTCCCAAAACGGCATCGGACGGATCGCTCCTCGTGGCGGGGCGCGGGACGCCCCGCGGGCGGGGCGGCGCCTCCCCACGAATGTCGCGCACCGCGGGCGTTTCGTCCAGACGGGCGGGGACGAAAAAGGGGCGGGCCGAAGCCCGCCCCTCCGAAAGCCCGCGGCGCGCCCGCGTCAGCGGACGACGCCGTGCTTGCGGCCGACCTTGGTGAACGCCGCGATCGCGTGGTCGAGGTGTTCCTTGGTGTGGGCCGCGCTGATCTGCACGCGGATCCGCGCCTGCCCCTTGGGGACGACCGGGTAGCTGAAGCCGGTGACGTAGATCCCCTCGTCGAGCATGTCCGCGGCCATGTCGGCGGCCAGCTTGGCGTCGCCGAGCATGATCGGGCAGATCGGGTGCTCGCCGGGGCGGATCGCGAAGCCGGCTTCCGTCATGTTCTTGCGGAAGTAGGTGGTGTTCCACTCCAGCCGGTCGCGCAGCTCGGTGCTCTTCGTCAGCAGCTCGAGCACCTTGAGCGCGGCGCAGACGATCGGCGGCGGCACGGTGTTGGAGAAGAGGTACGGGCGCGACTTCTGGCGCAGGTACTCGACGATCTCCTTGCGGCCGGAGGTGCAGCCGCCGGACGCCCCGCCGAGCGCCTTGCCGAGGGTCGTGGTGACGATGTCCACGCGCCCCATGCAGTTCCGGTACTCGGAGGTGCCGCGGCCGGTCTTGCCGACGAAGCCGGTGGCGTGCGAGTCGTCCACCATCACCATCGCGCCGTACTTGTCCGCCAGGTCGCAGATGTCCTTGACCCGCGCGATCACGCCGTCCATCGAGAAGACGCCGTCGGTGGCGATCATGATCCGCCGCGCGCCGGCCGCCTTGGCGGCCTTGAGCTGCTTCTCGAGGTCGTCGAGGTCGTCGTTGGCGTAGCGGTAGCGGGCCGCCTTGGAGAGGCGGACGCCGTCGATGATCGAGGCGTGGTTGAGCGCGTCGCTGACGATCGCGTCCTTCTCGCCCATCAGGCTCTCGAACAGCCCGCCGTTGGCGTCGAAGCAGGAGCTGTAGAGGATGGTGTCCTCGGTCCCGAGGAACTCCGCCATCTTCCGCTCCAGCTCCTTGTGGATGTCCTGCGTGCCGCAGATGAAGCGGACGGAGGACATGCCGTAGCCGTGGGTGTCGAGCCCGTTCTTGGCCGCCTGCAGCAGCTCGGGGTTGTTTCCGAGGCCGAGGTAGTTGTTGGCGCAGAAGTTGATCACCTTCTTGCCGCCGGCGACGGCGATCGCCGCGTCCTGCGGCGTGACGATGATCCGCTCGTCCTTGTACAGCCCGGCGCTCCGGATCTCGTCCAGCTCGCCGCGCAGCTGATTGCGCACTTCGTCGAACATGCCGTTCCTCCTGTCCTGCGGCGCGTCAGTGCGCGGCGGCGTAGAGCCGACCGCCGGCGTGGCGCGCGCGGAGCCGTTCGATCATGTCCTTCGTCATCGCCGCCAGGTCGTACTTGGGACGCCAGTCCCAGTCGCGGCGGGCGGCCTGGTCGTCGAGCGAGGCCGGCCAGCTGTCGGCGATCGCCTGGCGGAAGTCGGGCTCGTACGTCACCTGGAGCTCGGGCAGGTGCTTGCGCATCTCCGCGACGAGCTCGGCCGGGGTGAAGCTGAAGGCGGCGACGTTGTAGTCCCCGTGGCGCGTCAGCTTCTCCGCCGGGGCGGTGAAGAGGTCGATCGTCGCCTTGATGCAGTCCGGCATGTACATCATCGGCAGCATCGTGTCGTCGCGCAGGAAGCACTCGTACTTCCCGGTCTCGACCGCCTTGTAGAAGATCTCGACCGCGTAGTCGGTCGTGCCGCCGCCGGGGAGCGTCTCGGCGGAGATGATGCCGGGGTAGCGCAGGCCGCGGCCGTCGACGCCGAAGCGGCGGTTGTAGTACTCGATCAGCAGCTCGCCGGTGACCTTCGTCACGCCGTACATCGTGCGCGGGCGGAGGATCGTGTCCTGCGGCGTGTTGACGTGCGGCGTCTCGGGGCCGAAGGCGGCGATGCTCGACGGGCAGAGCACCCGCTTGAGGTTCCGCTCGCGGGCGATCTCGAGGCAGTTGACGAGGCCGCCGACGTTGATGTTCCAGCAGGCCTGCGGGTTCTTCTCGCCGGTGGCGGAGAGGAGCGCCGCGAGGTCGATGATCGCGTCGATCCGCCGCTCGTCGACGATCTTCTCGATCGCCGGGCGGTCGAGGATGTTGAGCTGGCTGTAAGGGCCGTCCTGAAGCGTCGGGGGCGGGACGTCCTTGATGTCCGAGGCGACGACGTTGTCCGTGCCGAAGCGGGCGCGCAGGGCGACCGTCAGCTCTGAGCCGATCTGTCCGCCGGCGCCGATGACCAGAATGCGCTCTATCTCCGCCATGAATTCCTCCGAATGACCTTTCGCGGGGGGCCGTGCTGCTGTCCCGGGTGAAACCGGCGCGCGGATGGGTGGGGGGGGCGGTCCGCGGCGGACGGCGGGACGAAGTTTATCGCACGGCGGGCGGCGCCGCATCGCGCGGGCGGGGCGCGGGGCGGTCGTCCGCGGACGTCCGCGATCGGCCGCGCGCGCGGCGCGGCCCGGGGCCGGATGCTATCCTCGACCTTCCGCGGAGCGGGACGATCCCGCCGGGAAAGGACGAGACGATGAGCGACGACGGCATGCGCCACGGGCACGACGGAATGAGGCTGGACACGCGGGCGATCCACGCCGGGCAGTCCCCGGATCCCGCATTCGGAGCGGTGGCGCCGCCGATCTACCAGACGTCGACTTTCGCCTTCGACACCCCCGAGCAGGGCGCCGCGCGCTTCGCCGGCAAGGACCCGGGCTACATGTACACGCGCCTCGGCAACCCGACGACGGCGCGCCTCGAGGAATGCGTCGCGGCGCTCGAAGGGGGCTGCGGCGCGCTCGCCGTCGCGACCGGCATGGCCGCCGTCTCGACGGTCTTCCTCTCCTTCCTGAAGGCCGGCGACCACATCGTCTCGACCGACACGGTCTACGGGCCGACGCGGCTGATCCTCGAGCAGGAGTTCAGCCGCCTCGGCGTGACGGCGACCTTCGTGGACACCTCCGACATGAGCAAGGCGGAGGCGGCCTTCCGCCCGGAGACGAAGGTGCTCTATCTGGAGACGCCGGCCAACCCGACGCTCAAGATCAGCGACCTCTCCGCCGGCGCGCGTCTCGCCCACGGCCGCGGCGCGAAGCTCGTCGTGGACAACACGTTCGCCTCGCCGATGCTCCAGCGGCCGTTCGAGCACGGCGCGGACGTCGTCCTGCACAGCACGACCAAGTACATCAACGGCCACTCCGACGTCGTCGGCGGGATCATCGTCGCCAAGGGCGCCGAGGACCTCGCGCGGCTGCGCAAGGTCCGCACGTACTACGGCGGCACGATGGACCCGATGCAGTCGTGGCTCGTGCTGCGCGGCCTCAAGACGCTGCCGCTCCGCGCGCGCGCCGCGCAGGAGAACGCCGGCGCCCTCGCCGCCGTCCTCGCCAACCACCCGGCCGTCGCGACGACCTACTACCCGGGCCTGCCGAGCCATCCGCAGTTCGAGCTGGGACGACGCCAGATGGACGGTCCCGGCTCGATGATCGCCTTCGAGCTGAAGGGCGGGTACGACGCCGGGGTGACGTTGCTCAAGAACCTGCGGCTGATGACGCTCGCCGTCTCGCTCGGCGGCGTCGAGACGCTGATCGAGCACCCGGCCTCGATGACCCACGCCGGCGTGCCGGCGGAGGAGCGGGACAAGGCCGGCATCACCGACGGCTTGGTGCGGCTCGCGGTCGGCTGCGAGGACGTCGCCGACCTGCGCGCGGACCTGCTTCAGGCGCTCGACGCGGTCGTCCGCTGACGCGCGGACGCGGTATCTTCCCGCGGCGATGAACGAGATCGACCGGCGCGTTTGCCCCCGCTGCGGCGGGCGACTGCGGCGCGTTCACCGCAAGCCGTGGCAGCGTCTGCTCAGCGGCCTCTACGGCGTGGCGCGCTATCGCTGCTTCGCCGACGGCTGCGGCGCCTCGTTCCTCGTCCACCGCCCCTCGGCGAAGCGGTCGATCCGCACCGCGCAGGCGCTGTGGGTCGTCCTGCTGCTCGCCGGTCTGGCGGGCGCGGCGCTGTTGATCTACACGATTCAGGACCGGCCCGCGGCGGAGGACGCCGCGGGCTCGGACGTCGGCGCTCCCTCCAACTGAGTCCGGCGCGGCGGGCGCCGCCCGCCGCGCGAAGTCGTCCGCGAAGATCGGCCCGGCGGCGGTCCCGCCGCGCGGCGCCGCGCCGCGGCGACGGATCTTCCCCAAGACCAACTCGACGTGGAAGACGAGAAAGGCGGCGAGGAAATCGACCGCCTCTTCGAGCCGTATGCGCCTCGGTCCGACCGGGCGTCTCCCGGCGTTCGCGCCGCGGCGCGCCGGGGCCGCGGTTTTATGAAATGAAAAGCGTCGGTAATCCCCGGAAGGCGATTGACACCGCGGGGGCGGCTGAAATAAAAGAGCGGCAGGGGATTGCGCGGAGGAGGAGCGGGCGGCCGGAGATGGGGGGGCCATCTCGAAGCCCGTCTCGTCCGGCGCGCCGGGGTTTCGCGGACGCAACTCAACCGCTGTCCAACGAGGAGCGACGCATGTCGGTCGAACCGCAGAAGCCGCAGGCGCCGTCCGACGATCGGCGGTACAAGCTCATCGATCAGACGATGCGCAAGAACGGCTACGCGCCGCAGGCGCTGATCGAGACGCTGCACACCGTCCAGGAGTCGTTCGGCTACATCGACGAGAAGGCGCTCGTCTACGCGGCGCGCTCCCTGCGCGTGCCGCTGTCGCAGGCGTACGGGGTCGCCACCTTCTACCACCACTTCAGCCTCAAGCCGCCGGGCGAGCACACCTGCACCGTGTGCATGGGAACCGCCTGCTACATCAAGGGCGTGCCGGGGCTGCTGGAGGCGGTCGGCCGCGTGCTGAAGGTGAAGCCCGGCGAGACGACGCCCGACGGCAAGGTTTCGGTGCTGGCCGCGCGCTGCCTCGGCGCCTGCGGTCTCGCTCCCGTCGCCGTCTTCGACGGCGAGATCCACGGACGGATGACGCCCGACGAAATCGAGGCGCGGCTGTCCGAGTGGGTGAGCCCATGACCCCCGAAGAACTGCGGCAAACCGCGGAGGCCGAGCAGGCCGCGCAAAAGAAGTTCGACCACCACATCGACGTCTGCGTCGCCGCGGCGTGCCTCTCCTCGGGCGCCGGCGCGGTGAAGGACGCGCTCGAGAAGGAGGTCAAGGACCGCAACCTGCACGAGTGCTGCAAGGTGCGGGGCGTCGGCTGCATGGGGCTCTGCAA
The DNA here is from genome assembly GCA_021372775.1 of bacterium. Taxonomy (NCBI): domain Bacteria; species bacterium. Next base: position 9,993 of record JAJFTU010000393.1, read on the forward strand.
GGCCGGTCCCTTGGTCAAGGCCGAGCCCGACGGCGTGATGTACGAAGGGGTCAAGCCGGACGACGCCTTCGACATCGTCGCCTCGCTCGGCAAGGCGCCGGTGGAGCGGATCAAGCTCGACACCAACATCCCGTTCTTCGCGCGCCAGAAGAAGATCGTCCTCGAGAACTGCGGCGAGATCGACCCCGAGCGGATCGAGGAGTACGTCGCCGTCGGCGGCTACGAGGCGCTGGGCAAGGCGCTGTCGGGGCTCGGGCCGGCGGAGGTCGTGGCGCAGGTCGTCAAGTCCGGGCTGCGCGGCCGCGGCGGCGCGGGGTTCCCCACCGGCCTGAAGTGGACGACCGTCGCCAAGGCCGAGGGGGCGCGCAAGTACGTCGTCTGCAACGCCGACGAGGGGGACCCGGGCGCGTTCATGGACCGCTCGGTGCTCGAGTCGGATCCGCACCGCGTGCTCGAGGGGATGGCGATCGCCGCCTACGCCGTCGGGGCGCAGGAGGGGTACATCTACGTCCGCGCCGAATACCCGCTGGCGATCAAGCGGCTGCAGGTCGCGATCCGCCAGGCGGAGCGGGCGGGGATGCTCGGCGCCAACATCTGCGGCACGCCGTTCTCGTTCCACGTCGCGCTGCGGCTCGGCGCCGGCGCCTTCGTCTGCGGCGAGGAGACGGCGCTCCTGAACTCGATCGAAGGGCGGCGCGGCTCGCCGCGCCCGCGCCCGCCGTTCCCGGCGGAACGCGGCCTGTTCGGCATGCCGACGCTGATCAACAACGTCGAGACGTTCGCCAACATCCCGCCGATCGTCCGCCGCGGCGGGGAGTGGTTCGCCTCGATCGGCACGGAGAAGAGCAAGGGGACGAAGGTCTTCGCGCTCGCCGGCCGGATCGGGAACACCGGGCTGATCGAAGTCCCGATGGGCATCTCGCTGCGCGAGATCATCTACGACATCGGCGGCGGGATCCCCGGCGGCAAGCGGTTCAAGGCGGTGCAGACCGGCGGGCCGTCCGGCGGCTGCATCCCGGCCGACTTCCTCGACATGGCCGTGGACTACGACTCGCTGGCCAGCGTCGGCTCGATCATGGGCTCCGGCGGGATGATCGTCATGGACGAGACCTCGTCGATGGTCGACGTCGCCTGCTTCTTCATGGAGTTCTGCATGAGCGAGTCGTGCGGCAAGTGCGTGCCGTGCCGCGTCGGCACGGCGCAGATGCACGACCTGCTGCGGAAGATCCTCGACGGCGAAGGCACGCCGGACGACGTCAAGGCGCTGCAGGAGCTCGCCGAACTGGTCAAGAACACCAGCCTCTGCGGGCTCGGGCAGTCGGCGCCGAATCCGACGATCAGCACGCTGCGCTACTTCCGCCACGAATACGACGAGCTGATCGCCGCCGCCGGCGGCGGCGAGGCGCGGGAGGACCGGCAATGACCGCCCCGCAGATCATCACCCTCAAGATCGACGGCCAGGACTGCGGCGCGCGGGCGGGGGAGACGATCCTCCAGGTGGCGCGGGAGAACGGGATCGAGATCCCGACCCTCTGCCACCTCGAGGGGCTCCATCCGGTCGGCGCCTGCCGCCTCTGCCTCATCGAGGTCAAGGGGATCCCCAAGCTGCTGCCGGCCTGCGTCACCGCGGCGCGCGACGGGATGGAGGTCGCGACCGACTCCGAGCGGCTCAAGAAGTACCGCGTGCAGATCCTCGAGCTGCTCTTCTCCGAGCGGAACCACGTCTGCTCGGTCTGCGTCAGCAACGGCCACTGCGACCTGCAGTCCTTGGCGCAGCAGCTCGGGATGACGCACGTCCACTACCCGTACCGTTTCCCGAAGCTGGGGGTGGACGCGAGCCACGCGCGGTTCAACGCGGACCACAACCGCTGCGTCCTCTGCACCCGCTGCGTGCGGGTCTGCGACGAAGTGGAAGGGGCGCACACCTGGGACCTCAAGGGACGCGGCGCCGCCTCGGAAGTGATCACCGATCTCGACGCGCCGTGGGGCCAGTCGGAGAGCTGCACCGGCTGCGGCAAGTGCGTGCAGGTCTGCCCGACCGGCGCCCTCGGCGAGAAGGGGCGTTCCGCCGGCGAAATGACCAAGCGGCGCACGTTCCTTCCCTACCTGCAGATGATGCGGGAGGCCAGACGATGAGCAAGGCACGCGTGGCGACGCTCTGGCTCGACGGTTGCTCCGGCTGCCACATGTCGTTCCTCGACATCGACGGCAAGCTGGTGGACTTGGCGCCGCGGATCGAACTGGTCTACGGCCCGCTCGTCGACTTCAAGGAGTACCCCGAGGGCGTGGACGTGGCGCTCGTCGAAGGCGCCGTGGCGAGCGACGAGGACGTCCACAAGATCAAGGAAGTCCGCGCCAAGACGAAGATCCTCGTCGCCCTCGGCGACTGCGCGGTGACCAGCAACGTGCCGGGGATGCGCAACCCGTTCGGCCCCGCCGCCGTGCTCGACCGGGCCTACAAGGAGAACGTCTCCCTGGCCCCGGGCTGGCCGGACAAGGACATCCCGGCGCTGCGCAAGCGGGTCACGCCGCTGCACGAAGTCGTCCCGGTGGACGTCTTCGTGCCCGGCTGCCCGCCGCCGGCGGAGGCGATCTTCTTCGTGGTCGCCGAACTGCTCGAGGGGCGGATCCCCGATCCGACCTCGCTGACCCGTTTCGGCAAGTGAGGGGGCGGGCATGGGACAGAAGATCGAAATCGCTCCGGTTTCGCGCATCGAAGGACACGCCAAGATCACGCTCCAGCTCGACGACCAAGGGCGCGTCGCCGACGCGAAGTTCCACGTCACGCAGGTCCGCGGCTTCGAGAAGTTCGGCGAGGGACGGCCGTTCCACGAGATGCCGTCGCTCACCGCGCGGATCTGCGGCATCTGCCCGGTCAGCCACCTGATCGCCTCGGCCAAGGCCTGCGACGCGCTGCTCGCGGTCAAGATCCCGCCGACGGCGGCGAAGCTGCGCCGGCTGATGAACCTCGCCCAGCTGCTGCAGTCGCACGCGCTGTCGTTCTTCCACCTCAGCGCGCCCGACTTCCTGATGGGCTTCGACGCCGACCCGGCGCGCCGCAACATCCTCGGCGTGCTCGAGGCGCACCCGACGATGGCCCGCGACGGCATCCGGCTGCGCCAGATCGGCCAGCAGATCATCCAGATGCTCGGCGGCAAGCGCGTCCATCCGGCGTGGGTCGTCCCCGGCGGCGTCAACGAGCCGCTGTCGGCGGAGAAGCGGGAGGCGATCCTGGCGATGCTTCCCGAGGCGCTGACGATCGTCCAGCGCACGCTCGGCTTCTGGAAGACGGCGCAGGCGGAGTTCCGCGACGAGACGCAGACCTTCGCCAACATGCCCACGCTCTTCCTCGGCCTCGTGGACGAGAACGGCCAGCTCGAGCACTACGACGGCAAGCTGCGGCTGGTGGACAGCCGCGGGGACGTCGTCGTGGACCGCTTCGAGCCCGCCCGCTACGCCGAGATCATCGGCGAGGCGGTCGAGCCGTGGACCTACCTCAAGTTCCCCTACTACAAGCCGCAGGGCTACCCGGGCGGGATCTACCGCGTCGGTCCGCTGGCCCGGCTCAACGTGATCGACCGCTGCGGCACGCGGCGCGCCGACCAGGAGTGGGCCGAGTTCCGCGAGCTGCACCGCGGCGCCGTGCTCAGCTCGTTCTACTACCACCACGCCCGGCTGATCGAGGCGCTCTTCGCCGTGGAGAAGATGGAGGAGCTGCTCTCCGATCCGGAGATCCTCTCGCCGCACGTGCGGGCCGTCGCCGCGCCGAACTGCTTCGAGGGGGTCGGCGTCTCCGAGGCGCCGCGCGGCGTGCTGATCCACCACTACAAGATCGACGAGCACGGGCTGATCACTTGGGCGAACCTGATCGTCGCCACCGGCCACAACAACTTGGCGATGAACCAAGGGGTGCTGCAGGTGGCGCGGCACTTCGTCCGCGGGACGAAGATCGAAGAGGGGATGCTCAACCGCTGCGAGGCGGTGATCCGCGCCTTCGATCCGTGCCTCTCCTGCTCGACCCACGCGGTCGGCCAGATGGCGTTGGCGATCGACCTGCGCGCGCCCGACGGCGCGCTCGTGGATCACGTCGAGCGCTGATCGCCCGGCCGGCATCCTGGTGTTTCTCCGCGGCCCGGGGCGTCTCGTCCCGGGCCGCATTCTTTCGGCGCCGGAAGGCCGCGAAAGAGCCCTCTTCGCTTAGAATGAGCCCGCGCCCCGGCGTTTCGCGGCGCCTCGCGCGGGGAGGGGAGAGCGTTGGACGCGACGGAGCAGAAGCGCGCTGCGGCCCCGCTGGGCGTGGCCGGCGACGTCGTCTCCAAGCGCTTCGCCGAGTCGGGGGCGGTGGGCCTCCTGTACGTGTCGCTGCCGGGGCTCGCCGCGGTCGAGGCGGGGTTCGGCATCGAGGCCCACGCGCAGAGCGTCCGCGCGCTGTGGGATCTCGTCGAGCGGTTCGTCGCCGGCGTCCGCGCCGAAGGGGACCTGCTCGTCGCCGCCGAGTCGTCCCCCGAGGAGCTCGTCGCGCTGCTCTTCCGCGAGCGGAGCCGGCGCCTCTTCTACACCGAGGAGCTGCCCGCGCTGTCGGACAAGCTGCACGCGCTGGTGCGGCAGCAGGCGGGACGGATCGGCTATCCGTACGTGACCGACCTCGCCGACGCGCGCGTCGGCTACGCGGTGGCGCTGCACAACCCGCAGCTGCGCGACGACCGCCAGCTGCGGACGGCGCTCGACCGCGCGCGGGCGGACGCGCAGCTCAACGCGCGGATCCGCGCGCGGGAAAGCGCGCGGGCCTTCCTCTCGATGGTCCTCGGCGAGAAGGTGCAGAGCGTCTACCAGCCGATCGTCGATCTCGACGGCGGGCGGACGCTGGCCTACGAGGCGTTGGTCCGCGGCCCGCAGGCGACGTTCTGGCGCGAGCCGGAGGCGCTGTTCCGCGCGGCGGAGGAGGCGGGGGTCGTCTTCGAGGTCGACTGCCTCTGCCGGCAGGCGGCGCTGCGCGGCTTCGCCGAACGGCGGGCGATGTCGGGCAAGCTGTTCCTGAACTGCCTGCCCTCGGCGATCCACGACCCGATCTTCCGCGGCGACAAGCTGCGCGAGACGCTGGAGCGCTGCCGGTTGACCCCTTCCGACCTCGTCTTCGAGATCTCGGAGAAGGAGTCGATCAAGAACTTCAACATCTTCCGCGAGACCCGCGACTACTACCGCAATCTGGGGATCCAGTTCGCGCTCGACGACACCGGCGCCGGCTACGCGGGGCTCGAGGCGGTGATGCAGCTCGCGCCCGACTACATCAAGGTGGACATCTCGCTGGTCCACTCGATCGACGCCGACAACGGCCGCCAGGGCTTGATGAAGGCGGTGATCTCGATGGCCGAGGCGATCGGCGCGAAGGTGATCGCGGAAGGGGTGGAGACCGAGGCCGAGCTGGAGACGGTCCGCGCGCTCGGCGTGTCCTACGGGCAGGGGTACCTGCTCGGGCGGCCGGAGCCGGCGCGCTGAGCGGCGCTTTGGGCGTCGGGGCGCCGCCGCGCGTCGCGGGCGTCGAGGCGGCGGCACGCGGGGCGGGCGTCGAGGCGCCGCTCGGCGCTTCGGGCTTCTCGTTGGTCGGAGGCGTCTTGCCGTGAACGCGAACGGGGCGGGAGGGCGGCGGGCGCCGCTCGTCGTGGGGGTCGGGGCGCCGCTGCGCGGCGACGACGCGGTCGGCTGGGCGGTGGTGGAGCGGCTGCGCCGTTCGCCGCAGGGGGCCCTGCTGGATCTGCGCGAGGAACAGCAGCTCGCGCCGGAACTCGCGGCCGATCTCGCGGAGGTTCCGGCCGCGGCGATCGTGGACGCGTCGGTCGATCTCGCGCCGGGCGTCGTGCGCGTCGCGCGCGTGGCGTCGTCGCCCGAACGGCCGGGCGCGTTGTCGCACTCGCTGGACGCGGGGGCGTTGGTCGCGCTGGCGGGGTCTCTTTACGGGCGGGCGGCGGAGACGTGGTTGGTGGAGGTCGGGGCGGCGAGCTTCGATCTCGGGGCGCCGCTGAGTTCCGTCGTCGAGGGCGCCGTGGACGAAGCTGCGGCGGCCGTGATCGCGCGCTTGCTGAGGTGAGTTTTGCCGACGACGCGCGCGGGTCTCGCGAGATAACGATTTGCGGAGCAAGGCGCGTGGAGTTTGCTGGGCAATGCGCGCGGAATTTCGCGCGTCCCGGGGGCGATCGGCGGGATGGAGGATCGCGCGGGGCGGGGTCAGCGCGCGGGCGGGAGGGGGGCGTCGATCACGATCGCCGCGCAGTCCGAGGAGGCCGGCGGCGCGGCGGCGGGAGCGCCGACGCCGAGGCCGCGGAGCGAGCCGACGAGCGGGGCGTACTGGTCGCGCGGCACGATCATCTTCACGATCCGGCGCGGCTGCGGGATGAGGTATCCCTTGCCCTGGAAACGGGGCGCCATCTGCCCGAGCGTGAGCGCGGGATCGACCGGCGACGCCGACGACCACGGGGCGAGCCCCGGGGCGGTCCACGTGGCGCGGCAGGCTTCGATGTTGGCCGCGGACTGGACTGCGGGCGCTTGCGGCGCGGCGGGCGTCTGCGGGGCCGCGGAGGGCGTTTGCTGCCCGACGGGGGCCGGCTGCGCCGACGGGGCCGCGCCGGCCGGCGCGGGCGGGGCGCCGGGCTGCCCGGCGCCGGGCTGCGTCGT
>JAJFTU010000394.1 GCA_021372775.1 bacterium
GAGCTGGTCACGCTGGAGATGGGCAAGACGCTGCGCGAGGGGCTGGGCGAAGTCCAGGAGATGGTGGACGTCTGCGAGTTCGCGGTCGGGCTGAGCCGCCAGCTCTACGGCCTGACGATGCCCTCCGAGCGGCGGATGCACAGCATGCGCGAGCAGTGGCATCCGCTCGGCTGCGTCGGGGTGATCAGCGCCTTCAACTTCCCCGTGTCGGTCTGGAGCTGGAACGCGGCGCTCGCCCTCGTCTGCGGCGACACCGTTCTCTGGAAGCCCTCGTCGAAGACGCCGCTCACGGCGATCGCCGTGACCCGCATCGCCGCGGCGGTGCTGGCCCGCCATGGCTTCGACCCGGCGATCTGCAGCCTGGCCGTCGGCAGGGGCGGCGAGATCGGCGACCTCATCAACACCGACCCGCGCGTGGCCCTCGTCTCCTACACCGGCTCGGTGAAGGGCGGCCGGCACGTCGGCAAGCTGGTGCAGGAGCGCTTCGGGCGGCACATCCTCGAGCTGGGCGGCAACAACGCCGTCGTCGTCGCCCCGAGCGCCGACCTCGACGTCGCGCTGCGGGCGATCTACTTCGGCGCCGTCGGCACCGCCGGCCAGCGCTGCACCTCGACGCGCCGCGTGATCGTCCACGAGTCGGTGCACGACGCCCTGCTGTCCCGGCTGAAGGGCCTCTACCGCGCGACGCGCATCGGCGACCCGCGCGAGGACGCCAACCTCATGGGGCCGCTGGCGGACCGCGCGGCGGTGGACGCGATGATGGCGGCGATCGAGGCCGCGAAGGCGCAGGGCGGCGTCGTCGTGATGGGCGGCGAGCGGCTCGACCTTCCGGGCGGCTGCTACGTGACGCCGTGCATCGTCGAGGCGAACGCGGCGATGCCGATCGTCGCCGAGGAGACGTTCGCGCCGATCCTCTACGTGCTGAAGTACCGCGCGTTCGAGGAGGCGATCGCCCTGCAGAACGGCGTGCCGCAGGGCCTCTCCAGCGCCATCGTCACCAACGACCTGCGCGAGAGCGAGCTGTTCCTCTCCGCCGCGGGCAGCGACTGCGGCATCGCCAACGTCAACACCGGCACCAGCGGCGCGGAGATCGGCGGCGCGTTCGGCGGCGAGAAGGAGACCGGCGGCGGGCGCGAGTGCGGCTCGGACGCCTGGAAGGCCTACATGCGCCGCCAGACCAACGTCGTGAACTTCAGCGGCTCGATCGAGCTGGCCCAAGGCATCCGGCTGGAGATCTAGGACGGGTTCCTCCGCGCCGCATCCCCTCGCGGGAAGCCGGCGCGTAACTCCGCCGCACCGCGGGCGCCGCGGTGCGGCGGGCCGACGCGATCACCGCAACTGCAGCGTCGCCTTCTGGACGCCGACGATCTTCCCGCCCTTGGTGTACGTGACGGTGTAGTCGGCCTTGGCGCCGCCGGTGTCGATGGACGCCTCGACGTCCAGCTTCCAGTCGGGAAGGGACCCGACCGTCGCGCGGCCCGTCGTTCCCTTCTTGAGCGCGATGCGCGGGCTGGCCAGCAGCGCGCCCGACTGCAGATCGACGATCCTCGCCGTGCAGACGACGGCGTCCGCGGCGCTCTTGTCCGGCGCGAACGACACCGCGACCTCCAGCCCCGGGGCCTGCGGGACGGGCCCCGCGGCCAACGCGACGCCCGCGACCGTCGAGCAGAGACCGGCGACCAAAACCAGAATCACCCCCACGAGCTTCCGCGCACTCATCTTGCCCCTCCGTTCGTTTCCGTCGTGCGCACCATCGCGCCGGTCAAGCGTAGCGCATAGCCGTCGATATTGCTCGGCAGCGTCGCCGTCACGAAGCGATCCAGAAGGCGGCGAGGAGTATCTGCGGCGCGAGAATCCGGAGGCACATGGTCAGCGGATAGACCGCCGTGTAGGCCGTGGCTTGCGCGTCGGACGGATAGATGTCGTTCGCGTAGGCCAAGGCCGGCGGATCGGTCATGCTCCCGGCGAGGACGCCGCAGATCGTCAGGTAGTTGATCTTGAAGACGGCGCGGGCGACCAGACCGACGGCGACGATCGGCAGGAACGTCACGAGCGCCCCGCACGCCATCCAGGTCAGGCCGGCACCGTGGAAGACGGTCGTGAAGAAGCTCTTGCCGGCGAAGAGGCCGACGCAGGACATGAACATCGTGATGCCGATCTCGCGGATGGCGTTCGTGACGGCCGGCGGCATGTACCAGACGACGGGGCCGATGTGCCCGATGCACGACAGAAGAATGGCGACGATCACCGGCCCACCGGCCAGCCCCAGCTTGACGGACGCGGGGAGGCCGGGAACGAACAGCGGAACGCTCCCCAATGCCACGCCGAGCAGGAGACCGAGGAAGATCGGGACGATCGGCGTGCGCTGCAGCGCCTTGGCGTCGTTGCCGATCGCCTCCGCGAAGACGTCCAGCTTGTCCTGTTCGCCGACGCAGACGATCTGGTCGCCGAACTGCAGCGTGACGGCGGCGTCGGGAACCAGCTCGACGCCGGCCCTCGTCAGGCGCGTGATCGTCACGCCGTACTCGGCGGCGCGCGAGATGCTCGAGCCGAGCGTCTGCGGGCGCGTGACGAGGAATCGGCGCGCCTTGACCCGGCTCGGCATCTCCTGCAGCCTGGCCGCCGACTCCCGGCCGAGATTGTCGCGGAACTCGGCGAGCTTGTTGCGCGGCCCAACGGCCAGCACGGTGTCCCCTGCGGCGAAGCTCTCGTCCATGCCGGCGACCCGCTGCACGCCCCTCCGCATCAGCCGGCTGACGACGATCTTCCGCTTCCGCACGTGCTCGAGGTCGCCGATGCTCTTGCCGATCACGTCGGGCGCGTGGACGTCGATGTTCATCGCTTCGACCGGCTGCGGCTCGGGCCTCATCTTCCGTTGCCACGCGTCGCCGTCGGCCTGCGCGTCGATCCGAAAGACGCGGCGCACCAACCCCATGGCCAGCAGAATGCCCACGATGCCGAAGGGGTAGGCGACGGCGTAGGCCTGGCCGGGCAGCGCGACCTGCGCCGGCGCCGCCCGCAGCTCCTTCAGCATCTCCGTGCCGGCGGCGAGCGCCGGCGTGTTGGTCGTGCCGCCGGCCAGCAGGCCGACGACGACTTCGAGCGGGATCCCGAAGAGGAAGTGCGCGCCGGCCGCGATCAGCCCGCCGAGGACGACGATCGACGCAGCGAGGGCGTTCGCGAGGACGCCCTCCTTCTTGAACGCCTGGAAGAAGCCCGGCCCGACCATGATGCCGATCGCGTAGACGAAGAGGATGAGTCCGAAGTCGCGGGCGAACTCCATCGTCGCCGCTTCCATCTTGAGGCCGAAGTGCCCGAAGACGATTCCGACGAACAGCGGTCCCGCGATTCCGAGCCGCACCGATCCGATCTTCGCGGTGCCGAGCGCCGCGCCGACGACGGCGACGAGGCTCATGACGACGACGCTGTTGGCCACGCCTTGGCCGCCGAACAAGAGGTTATGTATCCAGTCCATGTTCCGTTCCTTCCGGGCCGGGGCACGATGAAGCCGTCGCCGGGCGAACCGCGTGGGGGCGACGAGGCGGCGATCGCGGACGCGTTCGACGACGCGCCGAAGAACGACTCTCGGGCGCGGCGGCGCGGGACGGTCGCGCGACGAAACGCGACTCGCGCGGCACAACGGGACGATCGGCATCGCTCCTCCCCTCCGGGGGAAACGAACGGGGGGAACGGCATGCGGACGCAGTGCGGAGGGAAGGCGCGGCCGACGTCGCGCTCCGCAGCATCCCACCGGGACACCCCGCCCGAGGACACCTTTGGCTGCTACGGCAGGTCTCCTGGCTCGCGGGTCGTCGCTTCCGTCCGACCTTCCCAAAACCCGAAGGCTCAGTGGCGTGAATGGACGGGAACTCGCCGCTTACAGTTGCGGGGGCAGCGCCGGCGTTGCACCGGCTTCCCTCTTGGCTTCGGACGGCGCTCCGTCCGAAGAACCGTAACGCGGGCGAGTATCACATCCTGCCTCGCGGCCGGCAAACCGGCCGCTGCATGGTCGTGGGCGCGGCCGTCGCCCTGAATGGCGCCAGTCTTCGAACGGACGATAGCTTGCCGACTTCCGTGAACCCCGCCCCGCACGTCCAACGTGATCAGGCTGGCGTCGAAAGCTGAAAGCCCCCCCCGCCTGCTCCGCGCGATCGATGCAGCCGCTCCCCCGTGCAGATTCCAAGGCGGCGCACTAGCGCCACTAGCCGTGCGTTCGGTGACTGGCGGCCGTCGATAGACTGCTTCACCGGAACGATCGGCTGGCCGGAGCGAGAGAGCGCGACGCGACGGGTGTAGACGTCGTCTGTGACCGGGGCTCATCTGTCGGTCAGGTCTTGGCGAATCAGCGTGTTCGCAATGCACCACCTTGCCGGCGACGCGCTCGGTCGGAAGTGGGCTTAGGTCGCGCCGCCGCAGAGGTATGGTCGGACTGCTCTACGGCTAGCTGTGGTTGACGCGCCGCTTGCAGAATCGGCAGATCTTCGCGCGGGGCATGATCAACTCGGCGCAATGCGGGCAGGGAACCCGGCCCGCGTTGGCCGCGTCTCTGGCCCGCGCAATGCCATCCGAGACCTGCTTGGGGCCGCGTCCCGCGACGCGGTCAAAACCGCGCAGGAGAAGGACAGCCACGAAGATGATAGCTGCGGTTGCGCCAATGCAGAGAAACCCAGCCATATGGTCGTACCCCCCCGTGAGAGCAGGATCGCATTGTCCTCGATCGTGGCGCGTGTGTACAGGAGGCGCGGCTGGTCTTCTCCGCCGCGAGCCAAGAGGGCGCCGACGGCCGGTCTGCGATGAGGCGACGGCGTTCGGGACTCCGACAAGTAGGTTCGGGCCGACTCAACGCGCTCGGGGCGAGGAACGGCGGCACCGAATCAACGAGCGCCGGCGTGGGCGCGTCGGGGCGCCATCGCCGGCCGCCGCCGGGCGCGCGTGATCGCGAACCGCTTGGTGTCTATCATCGGCCATCGGGCGGGACACCGTGGCGGAGTCAATGTTGCCGGTCGTATCGGAGCTCCAACCGCAGTGGAAAACTGCGGGCTTCCTCGATCTGGAGACGACGGGGCTGGACGCCAAGCGAGATCAGGTCGTCGAGCTGAGCCTCGCGCTCTTCGCCTACGATCCGGCCACATACGAGATCAAGGGGATCATCGACGTCTACACGGGGCAGAGAGAGCCGAGCTGCCCGGTCTCCCGCGAGGCGAGCGCCAAGCACGGGCTTACGAAGCGGAAGTTGCGCGGTCTTCGACTCGACGACGGGCGCGTGGGCGAGATGCTCGATCGGGCCGAGTTCGTCGTCGCGCACAACGCCGAGTTCGACTCGGCGTTCTTGGCGGCTCTCTATCCGGCCACGATCGACAAGGAATGGCTGTGCTCCATGCGCGGACTGCCGTGGAAGGAGTGGGGGCGCCAGTCGCGCGCGCTGCAGGAGCTGGCCCGCGCGAACGGCATCGCCCCCGAGACCGCGCACCGCGCCGAGGCCGACGTCTTCACCGGGCTGGCGCTTCTTGCGGCCGCGGCGCCGACGGGCAGGACGATCCTCGCCGAGCTCGTCGAGACGGCGAAACAGAGCAGCGCCGACGTGGACCCGATCGTGCGAGCGTTCCGGCGCGCGGGCCTCGGGGCGTCCAAGGAGCGGGCGGCGGAGTTCCGCGCCCTGCGCCCAGACCTTCCCGTGGAGACTCTGGCGGCCTTTGCGGACTGGGTGGTCGATGGGATGAAGGCGGAGGGGAGCAGGATCAAGAGCGTCGGCTTCTTCTTCTGGGCGCTCGAGAACCGCTTCGACGAGTGGCGCGGGACGGGCGGCCCCCGCACGGCGCCCCCGGCGCGCGGCGCCGGGAAGCGAAGTCCGGGCGCCCGCCCTCATCCGGCTCTTCGCTTCGGGGCCGCGACGGCGAGGTTCCTGGGCAAGCTGCTTCTGGCGCTGCTGTGCGGTGTCGTGCTGATCGTGGGTGCGATGATCAAGGACAGTGGGCGGCGACGGCGCTGACGGCGAGGGCCGCCCGAACGCGGCCCGCTCGAGAGGGAAAGCCCAGACTCCTCACGCCATGCAGAACGTGGGCGCGGGCTTCTCTTCGGAGGCCGCGGCGAAACGGCTGAGCTCTTCGATCTGCGCCAGTTCGGGATCGGTGATCGACAGCTTCACTTGGACGCCTTGGGCTGCCAGCTCGCGTTCGGCCTCGGCGAGCTTCTCGAAGACGATCCCCCAAGCGGTGGTGGTCATCGGCTCATTCCCCCGCGCGCGGCATCCGGATCGGGCGCGGGCGGGGCGGCGGTGTCGAAGCGAATCTGCAACCTGTCGGCCGCGCCGCATCCGGGGCGCTGGACGTCACCACGATCGTCGCGATCTGTTCCTTGAGCGATGGCTGCGGCGAGCGCGAAGGCGCGGCGGACGGCTAGAGCCGCAGCGTCTCGACGAGGGCGGAGAGAGCGGCGGGCTGCTGGCGGCGGCTGGGGTGGTAGAGGAAGTAGCCGCTGAAGGGCGGGCACCAGTCGTCGAGGACGCGCACGAGCGCGCCGTTCGCGACGTATGGAGCGGCGTACGACTCGGCGAGGAAGGCGAGGCCGACGCCGTCGAGGGCCGCGCGCAGCGCGAGCTCCACGTCGTCCACGATCAGCGGGCCGTGCACGGCGACGACGACCGACTGCTTTCCCTTCTCGAACTCCCAGCGGTACACGGTCTCCGGATCGTGGCGGAAGTTGACGCAGCGGTGGGCGGGGAGCTCGCGCGGCGTCTTCGGCTTGGCGTGCGACTCGAAGTAGCGCGGCGAGCCGACGATCGCGGCGCGAAGGTCCTTCGTGACCCGCACGGCCACCATGTCCTTCTGGATGAACTCGCCGATCTGGACGCCGGCGTCGAAGCCGGCGGCGACGAGGTCCACGCGCCCGTTCGCGGTCGTCACGTCGAGGACGACGTCGGGGTAGTCGCGCGCGAACTGCGCGAGCTTCGGCGCGAGCGCGATCACGGCCCCGGTCCGCGGCATCAGCAGGCGCAGGCGGCCGGCCGGCCGTTCGCGCAGGCCGGAGATCCGGTCGAGCGTCCCGCCGATCTCGGCGAGGGCCGGGCGCAGGCTGGCGATGAGCTGCTCGCCGGCGGGGGTCGGCGCGACGCTGCGCGTCGTGCGGGCGAGCAGCCGCACGCCGATCCGCTCCTCGAGGCCGCGGATCGCGTGGCTCAGCGCGGAGGCGGAGACGCCGAGGCGCTTCGCCGCGCGGGTGAAGCTCCGCTCTTCGGCCACGGCGAGGAAGGCGGAGAGGACGCTCAGTTCGTCGCGGATCATTTGTGAACTCCGCTCACAAGCTCATGTGAAGTCTACCGTCTAGTGCCGCGGTCCGGCGGCGGTTACCGTTCTCCTCGCGTGCGTCCGGCGGGCCCGCGGCGGTCTCGGCCGCCCGCTCCCGGCCCGCGGACGCGGCGCCAAGGAGCGACATTCATGGAGATCAAGAGAAGCGGCTCGCAGCCCTCGGCGCGCGGGCCTGCGGAGTGGTTCACCGGCGTCGTGCGCGTCGATCCGCTGTTCGACGCTCCCGCGCCGGCGCGCGTCGGCGGCGCGAGCGTCACGTTCGAGCCGGGAGCGCGGACGGCGTGGCACACGCATCCGCTCGGGCAGACGCTGCTCGTCGTGGCCGGCTGCGGCTGGGCGCGGCGCGAGGGCGGCCCGGTCGAGGAGATCCGGCCCGGCGACGTCGTCTGGTTCGCGCCGGGCGAGCGGCACTGGCACGGCGCGACGCCGACCACGGCGATGACGCACGTCGCGCTGCAGGAGAAGCTCGACGGCAAGGCCGTGGACTGGATGGAGCAGGTCGCCGACGCGGAGTATCGGCGGAACGGTTGACGGCGGGGCGCGCGGAGCGCCAATCTGCCGCGTCGGCGGCGAGCCGTCGCCTCCGCGGCGCGGCCGGCGCGGGCGCGGCGGAGAACGTAAGGAGGCGCGCATGAGCGAGGACGTTTCTCGTCGTGGATTCATCAAGGGCGGCGCGGTCGCGCTGGGCGGCGCCGCGGTGGCGAACCTGAGCGTCGCCGGCGCGAAGGCGGCGGGGACGTCGCCCGCCGCCGGCGCGGCGAAGGTCTACTTCACGCGCGACATCAGCGTGGACGGGCTGCTGCGGATCTACGCCAAGATCCACCGCGGCCTGTCGGGCCGGATCGGCATCAAGCTGCACACCGGCGAGCCGCACGGGCCGAACATCCTGCCGGTCGAGCTGATCAAGGGGCTGCAGGCGCAGGTGCCGAACAGCGCGATCGTCGAGTGCAACGTGCTCTACCCGAGCCCGCGCCGGACGACCGAGGGGCACCGCGAGACGGTCAAGACCAACGGCTTCGACTTCTGCCCGGTGGACATCATGGACGCCGACGGCGACGCGACGCTGCCGATCCCCGGCGTGAAGGAGCTGCTGGAGCGGCCTTCGACGACCGGCGCCGACGGCGAGGCCCTCTACACCCCGGGCCGGCACCTCACCGAGGTCGCCGTGGGCAAGAACCTGCTCGGCTACGACTCGCTGCTCGTCTACACCCACTTCAAGGGGCACGCGATGGGCGGCTTCGGCGGCTCGCTCAAGAACATCGCCATCGGCTGCGCCTCGGGCAAGGTCGGCAAGCTGCAGATCCACGAGGAAGGCTGGCCGACGGGGCCGCTCTTCCTCGAGCGGATGGTCGAGGGCGGCAAGGCGGTGACGGCGCACTTTGGCTCGCGCATCGCCTACATCAACGTGCTCAAGAACATCTCCGTGGACTGCGACTGCGACGCCCACGGGGCCAAGCCGACGTGCGGCGACATCGGCATCCTCGGCTCGCGGGACATCCTGGCGATCGACAAGGCGTCGGTGGACATGATCTACCGGCTGCCGACCGGGCCGCGCCGCGACATCGTGGAGCGGATCGAGTCGCGCTCCGGCCTGCGGCAGCTCGAGTACATGAAGATCCTCGGCATGGGGACCGACCAGTACGAACTCGTCGAGGTCTAGGGCGCGCCGCCCTTCGGAGGCATCGTGAAAGCGAAGAAGGTGCTGATCGTCTGCGGCTCGCCGCGCCGGAACGGCAACACGAGCATCCTGTGCGACCAGTTCATGAAGGGCGCCGTCGAGGCGCGCCACGACGTGGAGAAGGTCCTGCTCGCGGACAAGAAGGTGAACTTCTGCACCGGCTGCGGGACCTGCGTGCGGACGAAGACGTGCGCGCAGAAGGACGACATGGCGGCGCTGCTGGAGAAGATGCTCGCCGCCGACGTGATCGTCCTCGCCACGCCGGTCTACTTCTACTCGATGTCGGCGCAGCTCAAGGTGTTCATCGACCGCTGCGCCCCGCGCTACACGGAGATGCGGAGCAAGGAGTTCTGCTTCGTCCTCGCCGCGGCCGACTCGAAGCGCGCCAACATGAAGCGCGTCGTCGAGGCGCTGCGCGGCTTCACCTTCTGCCTCGAGGATCCCCGCGAGAAGGGGATCGTCTACGGCCTCGGCGCCTGGGAGCCCGGCGACGTCGCGTCCGGCCCGGCGATGCAGGAAGCCTACGAGATGGGCCGGAACCTGTAGCGGGAAGGGCGGCCCGCGCGGGCGCGACGCCGGCCGAGATCGGGGCGGCGGGGCGCGCGGCGCGCCGCGCACACACGGAGTCTGACATGAAGTCTCCGCGGACATGGGTCACCTCCTTGGTCACCGGCGCGTTCCTCGTCGTCGCGGGAACGGGCGCGGCGATGCTCTTCCACGCGGGAAGCTCTTTCGGACGGGTCCTTCACGAAGGGATGGGCGGGGCGATGATCGTCGCCGTCATCTTCCACGCGTTCGTCAACCGGAACGGCCTGAAGAGCCACCTCGGCCGGGGGCTCGGGATGACTATCGTCGGCGCGTTCGCCGTGGCGCTCGTCCTGGCGCTGATCCCGCTGTCGTCGCAGGGAGGGCAAGGCGCCTCGATGCGCGGCGTCGTCGCCGCGGTCTCGCGCGCGCAGGTGAAGGACCTCGCGCCGATCGCCGGCCGCGACGCCGACGCCCTCGTCGCCGATCTGCGCCGGGCCGCATGGCCGACGCGACCGCCGAGAGCACCGTCGCGTCGCTCGCCGGCCCGAACCAAGCCCGACGCCTCGCGGTGATGGGGATCATCTTCGGGACCGACGCCGGCGCTGAAGGTCGCGGTGGACACGCGCGGGGGGAAGATCGACGTTGCGGCGCCTTTCGCGCTGCTCCTCTGGTGCAAGCGGGCGGGCGTCGCGCGGGAAGAGATGCGTGCGTTCTGACGGTCGCGGCTGGAGGAGGGGTGTCGGTACGCGGTGTGCGGGGGACGTGACTGCGAGGCGTGGAACGACGAGGCGGACGCGGCCTATTTGGAGCTGTACGGCACGGACGTCGATCTCGCGGATCCACGCTTCACGATGACGACCTGGCACACGGGGCAATCGCCGAAGCGGGTCCTTCTCCATTTCGTGGACTGCGAGCCCCCGACCTTGCCGCTTGCCGGCTCCGCCGCGCTGATCGTGAGCGGCAACGCCGGCGACGCGCGGCGATGGCGCGAGCGGATCGAGACGACCGAGGAGTGTCCGGACTAATCGCCCCGCGCCGCCGCACGGCTTCCGCGGCCGGTGCCTCCTCGCGGCCGCGATGCGCGCTCGCGTCAGAAGTACGTGGCGTCGAAGACATCCTTCGCGTAGAAGAGCTTCGGTCGGCGGTCGTGCATCTCGACGAGGATTCCCGCCGCGGCGAGCTTGTCGACATCGGCCTTCGCCGTCGGGTAGGTGACGTCATGAATCTTGGCGATATCCGGGATCCGCACGACGGGCCGCACGAAGAGGTCGTCGATGATCGCCGTCAGCCGCACGTTCCCGCCGAGCCGGCGCGCGGCGTCGTGGTATCGGTCGCGGATCTCGAGCAGTCGGCGGCAACGATTGTAGGTGTCCTGAGCTTGGACGATGGTGCCCTCCAAGCAGAACCGAATCCACGACGTCCAGTCGTTGTGCGTGCTGACGCGAAGCAGCCGGTCCATGTACTCCGTCTTGCGGTCCTCGAAGAACGCGCTCATGTAGAGCCACGGCTTCGAGAGTCCGCACATTTCCGCAATCATCAGCGAGAGCAGGAGGCGCCCGACGCGTCCGTTGCCGTCCGTGAAGGGGTGGATCGCCTCGAACTGGTAGTGGACCATGAACGCGTGAACCAGAGGGCCTTCGAGCTGGTCGGCGTGGACGTATTTCTCGAGCGCGTCGAGGCAGCCCGTCAACTCCTGCGGCGGCGGCGGAACGTATCGGACGTCCGCGCCGACGTGGACCTGCGTCTGCCGGAATTCGCCGGGCGTCCGGTTCGAGCCGCGCACGCCGTCCATGAGGACGCGGTGGAGCTCGCGGATCAGGCGGAGCGAGAGCGGGAGTTCGCCGAACTCCTGGCGGATCCGCAGCGCGCGGCGGTAGTTGAACACCTCGCGCCATGCGTTGGCGGGGTCACGCTCGGACTGCGGAACGCGCGGATCGGCCTCGAAGAGCAAGACGTCTTCGGGCCGGGCGATCGTGCCCTCCAGGCTGGACGACCGTTGCGCCTCGCGCCGTTGGAGTGGCGTCAGCAGGAGCTCGGGGCTTGGCAAGTGCTCGCCGATACCGTCCAACTTGGCGAGCGCCACGCGCGCTTCCATCAGCGTCCGCCAGAGCCCGACGGGCCATTTCCATTTCGGCGGGAGGGGCGCCGGGACGAAGGCGTGTTCGGCGTGCGGCAGACCGATCCGAAGGAGCCTTCCGGGGGCGCCGGGCTGGAACTGGTCGGGACGCATGGGCGACTGGCCTCAAAAGAAGTAGTAAAAAATCATCTTGGAAATTATAACACGAGCGCCGCCGATTAAAGTCGGTTATCGCGGCGGCGGCGGGTCGAGCCAGCGACCTCTGGCGTTCCTAATTCCTTTGAAGGGAGGCACCTGTGTCGCTTCGGCCGGCCGGTGCCGCAAGCGGGACGGCCGGGAGGGACAAGCGACTTTGCACGGTCGATCCGTCGTGGGCGGGCGCCGGCCTCTCCTCGCTTCGCCGCGACTCGAGCGAAGCGGCGCGACTCTTCGCTTCTCGGGGGCGGCGGCGCCGCCGACGACCGCGGCCGCTACTTCAGCGTGTTCTTGTAGATCGTGCCGTCCTTGATGATCACGCGGAAGTTCTTGTCGAAGTCGCGCAGCACGTCGATGTCCTGCGTGGGGTCGCCGTCCACGAGGAGCATGTCCGCCCAGGCGCCTTCCTCGAGCACGCCCAGCTTCGCCTCCTTGTAGGGGTTGCGCGGGCCGCTCATGGCGAAGAGCTCACAGTTGCCGGAGGTGGCGATCTTCAGCACCTCGACGTTGCTGTAGACCTGCGCGAGGCGCGTGAGCATGACGTTCTGCTTGTAGGTGCCGTCCGGGTCGAAGAGCAGGTCCGTGCCGAAGGCGACGCGGACGTGGTGCTTCTTCGCCATCTCGACGACGCGCCGCCACGCGCCGTTGAGCGACGCCCCCTTCTCCGTCTGGCCGGGCGCCGGCTTGGCGAAGTCGCTCTGCTCCCACGGCTGCGTGCTCAGCCACGCCCCCTTCTCGGCCATCAGCGCGATCGTCGGCTCGTCGATGAGCTGGGCGTGCTCGATCGACTTGATCCCCGCCTCGAGCGCGGCACGGATCGCCTTCGGCGTGTAGACGTGGAGCGCGACGTAGGTGCCCCACTCGTCCGCCGCCTCGACCGCCGCGCGCATCTCCTCCGGCGAGTACTGCGTCACGTCGAGCGGGTCGTACGTCGAGACCACGCCGCCGCCGCCGGCGAGCTTGACCTGGCTCGCCCCCTGCTTGAGCTGCAGCCGCACCGCCGCGAGCACCTCCGCCGGGCCGTCGGCGACGATGTTGAGGCCGAGGTCCTCGGCGCGCGAGGGGCGGCCGCCCAGCGCCTTCGGCGGCTCCCACGGCATGGTGGCGTCGCCGTGCCCCGCGGTCTGCGAGACCAGCGCGCCGCTGGGGTAGACGCGCGGACCGGGGATGATCCCCGCGTCGATCGCGCGCTTGACGCCGAAGGTCGGGCCGGCGACGTCGCGCACGGTGGTGAAGCCGCGCAGCAGCGTCTTGCGCGCCTCGACGACCGTCAGCGCGTAGAGCATGCCCGGATCGTCGAGCGCCATGTACGGCGTCGCGGCCATCGTCATGTGCCAGTGGGCGTCGGTCAGCCCGGGCATCAGCACGCGGCCGCCGCCGGCGAGCACCGTCGCGCCCGGCGGGGCGGCGATCGGCGCCGCCGAGATGCGCGCGATCTTGCGCCCTTCGATGAGCAGGTTGCCGCGCTTCAGCTGATCCGACGTGCCGTCGAAGATCCGGACGTCGTTGATCAGCACGGCGCTCGGCGGCGCGGACTGCGGCGCGGACTGCTGCGCGGCCGCGGCGCCGACCGAGGCGAGGAACGCCGCGAGCGCGGACGCGGCCGTCGAAGCGAGAGCGAGGCATCGGCGTGACGAGGTCATCGGCGTCTCCCCTTTGTCGTTTGCGGACTCCCCGACTGGGCGGCGCGCGGCGCCCCCGCCGCGGCGCGCCTCGGCAATATGTACGGCGATCGGGGCGGGGAAGACGCCCGGCGGCGCCGCCGCGGAGAGCGGCGCCCGCGCGGGCGGTCCGTTCAGACGACGTCGGGCAGCGAGACGTAGAGCAGGAAGACGACGGCGGCGCCGAGGAAGACGCCGTAGGCGGCGGAGACGAGGCAGGCCTTGAGGACGCTCTTCAGGCGGCTCTGGCCGTGGAGCCGGCGCAGGGCGGCGCCGAGATGGAACGGCGGCACGGCGAGCAGCAGCAGGCCGGGGATCGTGCCCCACCCCTCGCCGGGAAGCGCGGCGAGGACGCAGAGCGCGATGACGACGACGAAGCAGAACGTGTGGTGGTGCAGCGAGAGGACCAGATGGTCCACGAAGTACGTGTCGCGGCGCAGGTAGGTGAGATGCAGCAGCGCGGCGAAGAGCGGCATCAGCACGAAGAGCGCCTTGGAAAAGCTGGACAGGAAGACGTGCCTGAACGCTTCCGGATTCTGCTGGGCCTTCTTGATCCGCGCGCCGAGGAGGGAGGCCGAGGGGTGCTTCCTCAGCTCGGCGTCCATCGCCTTGCGGGACCGCGCGATCCGTTCGGCCCGGGCGCGGGCCGGGTCCGCGGGCGCGCTCTTCGCGGCGGCGCCCGCGGCGCCGGCGGGCGTCGCGGCCGCGCCCTGGCTCGCGGGAGCGGCGGCCGCGCGCGGGTCGCCCGGCGTCGCGTTCGGGTCTCCCGAAGTCACGGCGGCGTCCTGACTCGCGGGCGCGGCGCCCGCGTTCGGGCCGCCCGGCGTCGCCGTCGCGCCCTGGCTCGCGGGAACAACGCCGGCGTCCGCGCCGCCCGGCGTCGCGGCCGCGCCCTGGCTCGCGAGCACAGCGGCCGCGTTCGGGCCTGCGGGAACGTCGTCGGCAGATGCGGCGTCGGCGGTCCCCGAGGCGTCGGCGGTCTCGTCGGCCGCGGCGCCCGCCGGCGCGGGGCCCGCGGCGGACGATTTCGGCGTCGGGCGCCGCGCATTCGCCGTCGCGGCGTCCAGGGCTTCGTTGAGCTCGAGCCGAACGTCGGCGTCCTTCTTGCCGGGGTTCTTCTTCTCGCCGAAGAGCGGGAAGATCGTCAGCGCGGCGACGAGCAGGAAGCTCATCACGAGATAGAGGCGCAGCGGCCGGACGTGGCGCGCGCGGCGCCCGGCGAGGAAGTCCTCGGTCAGCGCGCCGGGGCGGCAGACGAGCAGCCGCAGCGTGTGCAGGATCTTGTGGTCCACGTGCGCGACCTCGTGCACGACGACGTGGGCCAGCGCCTTCAGCGGCAGCCGCTGGTCCTGCTCGG